>CAMFEN010000137.1 GCA_945949375.1 uncultured Bacteroidales bacterium
ATTTGCTAATAGACAGTATAGTTCATGAAAAATTGCGCATATCAAAAAAAATACTACCTTTGCACCGTGATACCCGAAAAAAGTATTTTTTATGCCGTAATAGCAATGTTTCGCAATAGGACATAAAAAGAACAGGCGTATCGCAATGGTTATTTTGCATCGGCAATACACTGAAGTATGTGTGTTTGTCCATCAATTGGCAAAAGATACTCCGCTGCTTTAGACAATTTTTATTGTTCGGTATATGTATATTTAACATGTGTACAAATGCGCAGAAAGGAGTTGAAATGCTTGATATGATAATTCAATCAGAGTGGCAGAGCGTTATTACGAAGCAGCGGTTTCTGAAGGCTGATTGAAGGGTAAGCGCAAACTATTTTGGTGAACGATGGTAATAAAACGAGAGTTCGAATCTCTGCCGCTCACCAATAGGGCTACCTCACATTGTAGGTAGCCTTTTTGTGTTGCAAACTTCCCACCGAAGGTCGTCCGCTACCTCGTCGACAAATACGCCACAGACCTCCCATAAGCCACCACCTACACCCCATCCCCCCCCGCAAAACCAAAAAAAATTTGCATATCTGCTAAAAAAAGTGTATCTTTGCGCCAAATTTCAGAAGAATGTTAGTTCGCAAGGAAAACGAGATTATAGCAGATCCTACTTTCCAAGCAATCCTGCAAGGAGTAGTTGAGATTATTGAGCATTCCCGCCAAAGCATTGCTGTTTATGTCAATCAAGAGATAACGATGATGCATTGGCATGTTGGAAAATTCGTGTTGCAACAAATCAATTACGAAGATAAAGCAGAATATGGCAAAAAGATTGTGGCGACACTGTCGCAACAATTGACAGAGCGTTATGGTAAGGGCTTTACCGTATCTGCCATTTTCCGTATGCTAAAAGTTGCACGTCTCTACCCTGACGAGCAGATTATGGCGACACTGTCGCAACAATTGACTTGGAGCCAACTTGTTGAACTCATAACCATAGAACAAGAACCAAAACGCCTTTTCTATCAGCAGATGTCTATCAGGCAACGTTGGAGTTCGCGTCAGTTACGCAAGTACGAAGATGCTATGCTGTATGAACGCTCGCTTATTGCTGCCAAGCCCGAAGACAAGCAGATAGCGCAAATGGAAGATTTGGAACCCGGTGAGTTAACTCCGGATATGGTATTACGCAGTTCATACGTGTTAGATTGTTTGGGACTGAGTGGCTACTACTCCGAGAGAGACTTGGAAAATGCTATCCTGCAACAGATGGAGCGTTTTATCCTCGAATTAGGGCAAGGGTTTGCGTTTATGGAAAGACAAAAGCGCATTTCTGTAGATGGCATAGATTACTACATTGACTTGCTTTTCTATCATCGTACGCTCAATAGGTTGGTAGCTATTGACTTAAAATTGGGCAAGTTCAAACCCGAGTACAAAGGGCAGATGGAACTCTATCTCAAGTACCTGCAACGCTACGAGCAACGCCCAAATGAACAGTCACCAATTGGATTGCTTCTTTGTAGCGAAGGAAATAGCGAACATGTAGAACTGATGATGTTGGACGAGGATAATATCCACGTCGCCCAATATTTGACTGAATTACCTGATAAACAATGGTTCATAGACCGCCTTAATCGTTCAATAGCCATTGCAGCAGAACATAAAAACGAAAACAAACTAAACAACTAACAACCACCTTGCCTATGGCATAAAACAACAGACAAACAACATACATAAATAAGCATTTGCTTTATTAAGGAGTAATTCAATCTTCCACAAATTAGAATTCGGCTTCTGCAATATAGCGAATGTTCACACTATGAGTGTGGACTTTCTGCATATATTGGAGCCGATGGGAGTGGAAGCCCGAATTACCCAATATGATACAAGCGAAAGTTCGCACTTTTTGTTGTGCCATACTCATACATAATGTATATTAACCACTAATTATAATTGCTTATGAAAAGAAAAACAATCCTCATTTCTTTGCTATTCGTTGCGATAGCAGCGATGGCAGAAACGGCACTAATCATCCAGCCGTTAGCCGGCAATGAGCAAGCAAATGCACTTGCGCAAATCGGCTATGTGAAAGTGACACCGGATTCGCTCTTTGTATTCTCACATGGCGATTTCTTGCTTTCAAAGGCTGCAATCAAGGACATCCGTCACATTCGCTGTGGAGAGCCCAATCAGCCTACAAATATTGACGATGTGCAAAGTGCTACTACTTGCCGTGTTTATCCGAATCCGACACAAGACAGACTTGTGATTGAAAATGCAGAAGGCGAAAAAGTGTATATATTTGACATCAACGGACGCTTACTGCAAACCGCTAACCTGCAAGATGGGAATGCGACACTCAATGTAAGTCCTCTGCCACAAGGCGAGTACTTGCTTCTTTTGAACACTCAAATAGTTAAATTTATAAAACATTAAAGTTATGAAAAAGTTCTTTATATCTCTTGCCGTTTTCGTAATGGCACTCTGTGCAAATGCACAAACAAATCAGTACTTCTGGTACAATGGTAATTTGATGATGGGCAACCCGATTGCTCAAATTGACAGTGTTACATTCGGTGAAGGCGAGCCTGCAGACACCTTGCACATTCTTCTTCCGCGCACAATTATCAAAGAGGTGCATGATACCGTGTATATCACTATCCACGATACCGTTTGCCCGAATGATGTGCCCGAAGGAGCGTTGAATGGAGTATTTTCGGTTTCAGCAAATAAGAAAGTTCGCTTCTCAAAAGGTAATCTACAATATAATGCGGCATTAGGCACTCATCAATGTGCCGATGGCACTACAAAACAAGGCACGTGGCGTTTTGCCGAACAGCAATATGATACAATTGGCAGGAACAACATATATGCTAGTAGTACATATAATGGTTGGATTGACTTATTTGGATGGGGAACAAGTGGTTGGAATAGCGGAGCAAATATGTATGAGCCATGGAGTCGTTCATACTATCCAAGTAATTTTATTGTTGGAGGTGAAGGGCTTAATGACTTAAGCGGGAACTTTGCAAATGCAGATTGGGGAGTATATAATGCAATACAAAATGGAGGAAATCAACCTTCTTTATGGCGTACTCTTTCTAAAGATGAAGCATATTATTTATTTAATACCCGTTCCCATGCTAATCAATTATTTGGTTATGCAACGGTTAACGGAGTGAAAGGTTTGATTATTTTACCAGATAATTGGGTGGCTCCAAATGGTATTGTATTCACGCCCTCAATCAAAGATTTTGCAGCAAATATATATTCATTGGCGGAATGGAATTTGATATCTGATCAAGCAATTTTCCTGCCATGTGCAAGTATAATAGTAAATACTAATGACTTTGGTGGTGATCTACCGGGTGAAGAAGTTGCTGATGAGGGATTATATTGGTTGTCGACGATAGGGAATGTAAGTACTTCATATCACATTTCAATTCGTATAGATAATAAATTAGACCTTATCGGAGTATATTATTGGAGATCTGATGGATTAAGTGTTCGTCTTGTACAAGATATAGAATAAATATTAATTAAAGAATCATTTTATGTCAAAACGAATACAATCAAAGGGATTTCTTCCTGTCCCTCCCATCGCTAATCGCGATGAATTAAATGCTCCTCTTATTATCATTATTATCAATGCTCTAAAAGGAGTGAAGTTGCAAATGAACAATCTGATTCCATATGACTACCTTTTGAATCAGGCTATTCGGCAGTATATTATTCCGGAAGAGAATTGGCATTTATCAAAGGCTGCTAAAGAACTATGGGATTCTATTACCTCGGGCGATATTCGGAAATATAATTATAAACAGCCAATAACATGTGACCGAGCAGAGCAAACGCCCGCGAAGAAATTTGTTGGAAATAATTCAACGGGATCAGATATTAAAATCAAGAGAGGAGATAGAATTCCATTCAATAAATTGTTTTCAGCAGAGCATATGACTCCTGTTGCTGATATCATTAAAGAATTAAAAGCCCTGGATGATATTACTTCCGAAAATGTAAAAGCCATTTTGGACAGGATCCACATCTGTAGAGTTACAAAGGAAGAGGACAAAAATATCAAACCTAAGTATGGTAGAGACATAGATATCGAAAGTATCAAAAGAAATGCCTATAAGGACACTCCTCTCATTTACTAATACAGAGAAATAAAGAAAATAGCCGTAGTACAAACTGCGGCTATTTTTAGGTTTATGGGTCAAAATGCAGGCTACGATAGGTCAGCATCGCTTATTTTATAAGGACAAAGAGGCAATTGAAAGTTTTCAGCACAAAAATCGACGTCAAAAATCGCTCTATGGGGCACTTTGCAGGTTAAAAACTTGCCTAATCCCAGTATTTAACGTGAGTTCGATATAATTTTAGAAGAGACAAAGTTGCTTCGATTGCTCAAAC
>CAMFEN010000138.1 GCA_945949375.1 uncultured Bacteroidales bacterium
CCACAACTTCGGCTTCCACACCAACGGTATTCCTTTCGAGACGCTCGCCATCCATACCCCACTCTCCTGTTTGCAGAAACACCGCAACAGCCTCTTCCAACTCACCGCCATCCTGCTCGGGCAGTCGGGGCTGCTGACGGAAGAGCGGGCACAAACCGACGAGGAAAGACGCCTGCTCAAAGAGTACCTTTTCTTGCAAAAGAAATTCTCGTTACAGCCTATCAACGGCACGATGTGGAAGTACGCGCGTATGCGTCCGCAGACCTTCCCCGAAGTGCGGATTCGCCAGTTCGCACAACTGCTCTACCAGTCGGAGTTTCTCTTCTCGCGCCTGATAGAAGCCGCTTCAGTGGATGACTGTGCACGCCTCTTCACATTAGACGCGCCCCCTGTATTGGGAAAGAGTTCGGTGGATATTCTATTGATTAACAGCGTGATACCCTATAAGTACGCCCATGCGCTCTATCACTACGACCTGCAAGCGGCGGAGCAAGCCTTCCTGCTGATGGAGCAGATACCGCCGGAGAACAACCGCATCATCCGCCAGTGGCAGTTGCTGGGGCAACAGGTGCACAACGCCGCCGACACCCAAGCCCTGCTCCACCTCTACCAGAACTACTGCCAACCCCACAACTGCCTCAACTGCGACGTCGGGTATCAGATTTTCTTGAATAGGTAGTTTGGATGCGTGTCCGGGTGCGCAGGCGTCCCCGCCTGCTATTACTACCCGTTCTGAATAATCGGACTATTCAGAGTACTCAGAATACTCAGAGTTCTCAGAGTATATGCCCTCTTAATTCTTAATTCATAATTCTTAATTACAAAAGTGTGGGTCCTATTAGCCATATTGTCCGCCCTGTGTTTGGGCTTTTATGATGTCAGCAAGAAGCGCGCCTTGCAGCGCGGCGACGTGCTGACAGTGTTAGCGGGTAGCGTATGCATATCCGCATTGGTGCTTTGTTTGCCGCTATTGCTCTCGCGACTATCGCCGGAGATGATGGAGAACACTATATTCTTTGTACCGAAGATCGGCGCACGCGGACACCTGCTCATCTTCGCAAAGTCTTGCATCGTGCTCAGTTCGTGGGTGTTCGCCTACATATCCGTAAAGTACCTGCCGCTATCGGTGGTCTCTCCCATGCAAGCCACGCGCCCGATGTGGACACTCGTCGGTGCCATGCTCATCTTTGGCGAACGGCTCAATGGCTGGCAATGGGCGGGCGTAGTATGCGCACTGGGCAGTATCTTCCTCTTCTCGCTCGCAAACAAACCACACAAGGAGATACGGTCTTCAGACCGCACTATTGAGGACGTCCCGCATACATCGCAGCCGACAAATAACTCCCATGCTGAGCATTTTAATACGAGCAATACCACCCGCAAGTACTACCTTTGCCTCCTGCTCGCGATCCTCATTGGTGCCGGTAGCGGACTATACGATAAGTACATGATGCGCCACTACGACCACAACGCTGTGCAGGTCTATTACACCGTCTACCAAGCCCTTATGATGCTCGTGATATGGCTCTGCAACCTTTGGAAAACGCGCCAAAAAACCGAATCAACACCCCTACCCTTTCTAAACCGAAGACTCCTGCTCCCCGTTGCCTCTATCTCCCTCTTCCTCGTGCTGTCCGACTATGTCTATATGTTGGCACTGAGCGACCCGAGTTCAATGATAGCCGTGGTCTCCACCATCCGTCGCGGCGGCACTATCATCCCCTTTCTATACGGCATTCTTATCCTGAAAGAGCCCAACGCGGGTAAGAAAATCGCCTGTTTGACAGGCGTAGCAATCGGGCTTCTCTGCCTCGCTTTAGGAAGCATATAAAAAAAATGCCTTACCCAACTCGGTTAAGGCATTTTTTATATATACAACCCTATTTCAAACCTTTCGCATCTGCTTGCGGTAGGCTTGCGCGCTCATGCCTGTGTGCAGTCGGAAATACTTGCAGAAACTGCTCGCAGTGGAGAAATCCATGTCTATCGCTATCTCCTTAATAGAATCATTGGTGTTCAACAGCCGCCACTTAATCTCGCGAACGGCTATCTCGTTGATAAAATCAGACGGCGTGCGCTTGGCGACGACGTTGCAGATATAGGTCAAATACTTGGCAGAAATCGCCATTTTGTCAGCATACCACGACACCGAACGCCTGCATTCATGGTTCTGTTGCAGCAGGGTAACAAAATCACCGAAGAGTTGCATAGTATGGCTGCTGGCGTCCGCGCCGGAAAGTTGTAGGCTCACCGTCGGCTCGCTTTGCATTGCTTCATCCACCCACGAAATCATCTCGTAGATAAGCGCCTGCGCCAGCACGTTGTGAATACGCTTCTGATACACATTCGTCTCTTGGGCATACAGCCCGAACAACTGCCCGTAGGCGTTGCATACCTCTGCACGCTTGCCCGTCAGAGGAATGATCGGATGGTTCCTTAGATAGAGCAACTTGTCAAACCAATGCGCCTCCAAACTGAGACAAGAATAAACAATGTCCTTCAGCGACTCAGACGTGAAGGAAAGTATATAGCATTGGAAATCAGGCGTATGCATATAGTGCCCCAACAAAAAATCCGGCATGCAGAACAGCAGATCGTTTTCCTTTATGTCGTAACTCATCTGGTTAATCTCAATACGCAAATGACCGGCGCAGCAAACCAGTAAAATCATAGAATCCGTAGGCACTTGCTGATTGTTGACCAAGAGGTCTAAGTTGTCAGAGACGATAATGTCATTCGACGAGAAAGTCTGTGTTGTCATATTCGCTAAAAGGTAAAGTTATTTCATCCATTTTTCTTGCAAAAAATGTTCCAAAGCAGAAAAGATTTGCCAAAATCATTTTCCTTTTGGCGTATTTATGCCAAATATACCACAGATTGCGCAAAATGGACAATTGTTAAATGGATACTATGGCAAAGTTTTTGCGGGGAATTATGAAACTAAATTCTTCTAACTATGGATCAATCAAAACGCATTCAAACTTCTCTGCTCAATGGAGTGGAAAAGAAAGCCCTCGTGTGGATGGCAGAGCGCATGCCGCATTGGGTAACATCCGACATGCTCTCGTTCATAGGTTTCCTCGGAGCACTCGTGATTGCAGCAGGATACCTACTCTCTTCGGTGAATATCAAATGGCTGTGGTTCAGCAGTGCTGGCTTTGTCATCCATTGGTTCGGCGACTCCTTAGACGGCACACTCGCGCGTGTCCGCCATTGCCAACGACCGCTCTACGGCTTCTACCTCGACCACACCCTTGATGTCATCACCGAGTTCATCATGTTCGCAGGTATCGGTCTCTCGGGACTCGTGCGCTTCGACCTCTCTATGCTCGTCTTCATCGCCTACCTCTTCATGACGCTCAATGTGATGATTAACTCCCACCTCAAAGGCGAGTTCCGACTGACTTACATCAAGTTAGGTCCCACCGAGTTCCGCCTCTTGATGATTATCATCAACACACTCCTTATGTATGTTGCCCCCATGCGTGCCTACATGAATTGGATTGCCATCGTCCTCTTTGCAATCATCATGCTCATCTATCTCGTTACCGTCTGCCAAGACTTGCGCGACTATGCCCGCCGCGACCCGCTACCGAAAAAGTAATCATGGAAACGCTAAAGGAGGTGCGGTCTCCAGGCCGCACCACAGATGCCGCTGGGGACGCAGGCGTCTCGCCTGCGGGCAAGGCGCAAGCCTTGGAGAATACTGCAATGGATACACATACAGTTTGGAACAAACTGCCAGAATCAACATAACTCCCCCAAGACCGCAAGCCGACAATAGTAGGATATTATTAGGTTATTATTAGGTTATTATTAGGTTATTCAGCGGACTGTATGCTACCTCTATGCAACCGATAACGAACATATTTACCGACTGTACCGACATGGTCAACCACCTGCGAGCAGACCTCGCCGAGGCAAAGCACCATATCTATTTCCAGTTCTTCAAATTCGAAGCGGACGAATTAGGCAGACAAATAGGCGATTTGCTGATTCAGCGGGCGCAGGAGGGCGTGGATGTACGCGTCATATACGACGCCGTCGCCTGTTGGTATGTGCCCCGTCGCTTCTTCCGATACATGCAGAAAGGTGGTGTTAAGGTGTTGGCATTCAACGGTTTATTCTCCCGCAATGGTATTCCCGTCAACTTCCGAAACCACCGCAAGATAGTCTCCATAGACGGCACCGCTGCCTATGTCGGAGGCATGAACATCGCCCAACGCTACTGCCACGGTGTCCACAGCGGCAAGTGGCGCGATACCCACCTGCGCCTCACCGAATCTACCGCCGTCAAAGAACTCGAATCCGTTTTCCTTTGGGAGATCGGAAGAGCACACGTCTGACCTCCAGTCACC
>CAMFEN010000139.1 GCA_945949375.1 uncultured Bacteroidales bacterium
CCTGCCGGGGCTGAAGATCGCGGACATTGGCTGCGACACCCAGCTTTTGCAGGAGGCCCGGCAGGCGGCGGAAGCCCTGCTGGAACAGGACCCGGACCTTGCCACCTGTCCCGCTCGCGGCGGAGTTCGAGAAAGCGGGAGTAGTTGACATTGTAGTCGTAGATACGTCCAAGCGTGATTTCGATGGTGCGGTTCGTAGCGTTATCGATGAACTTCTTATCGTGGGAAACGAGGATGAGGGCGCTTGGCGAGGTGCGGAGGAAGTCTTCGAGCCATTGGATGGACTCGATGTCAAGGTGGTTGGTTGGCTCGTCGAGGAGGAGTAGGTCGGGGTGTCGCAGGAGAATCTTCGCTAACTCAATACGCATGCGCCATCCGCCGGAGAACTCGGAGCAGGGGCGGTCGAAGTCCTTTCGTTCGAAGCCCAAACCGATGATGGTGCGGTCCATTTCGGCGATGCGCCTTGCCTGCTCCTCTATCGGTGCGTCGGCAAAGACGGAGGATACATCCTCGCGGAGGGTCTTGCCGTCGGTGTGCATCATCACCTGCGGCAGGTAGCCGATAGTCAGATCGGTGTCGCGGGCGATACGACCTGCGGTGGGCATGTATTCGCCGGCGATAAGGCGCAGGAGCGTGGATTTCCCCGCACCGTTCTTGCCGACCAGGGCGATGCGGTCCCTTTTGTTGACCATGAAGGAGATATCGTCTAAGACGGGACGCGAGGCAAATTCTATGGAGAGATGTTCTACGGTAAGCACCCTGATTTCTAATTAAGAATTACGAATTAAGAATTAAGAGTTTGCGGTGTGGAGTGTTTTTTGGCAGGGGGATGGCTTAACACCCGATAGGTTATTTGTCTAATTGTTCGTAGATGGAGTTCTTGCTGATGAACTCGGGTACGATATTCTTCATTTGTTGCACGGTGAGGAACGGTTTGTCTTGGTGCGCAAGGTCAATGAGGATATCTATCTTCTCGCTGACTTCGGCAAAGGGGAACTCGCGCACGCGGGCGATCATAATCTTCTCGTTGGTCGTGGGAAGCGTTGTTTCCTTCTGGTTCAGCAGTTCCTCGTATAGTTTCTCTCCCGGGCGGAGTCCTGTGAAGACGATGGGAATCTCTTCCTCGGGGATGAAGCCCGCAAGGCGAATCATGTTCTTCGCAAGGTCGTAAATCTTCACCGGGTGTCCCATGTCGAAGACAAAGATTTCTCCTCCGTTTCCAAGTGTGCTTGCCTCCATGACGAGTGTGCACGCCTCAGGAATGGTCATGAAGTAGCGAATGATGTCGGGGTGGGTAACCGTTACAGGTCCGCCTGCGGCAATCTGCTTCTTGAAGTAGGGAATGACAGAGCCGTTGGAGCCGAGCACATTGCCAAAGCGTGTGGTAATGAACTTGGTGCAGTCGGGATTCTCCTTCGATAGTTGCTTGAAGAGCGACTGCACATACATTTCGGCAATGCGCTTGCTGGCGCCCATGATATTCGTGGGGTTCACGGCTTTGTCGGTGGAAATCATCACGAAGCGTTGCACGCCGTACTTGACAGCCATGTCTGCCATGTTCTTTGTGCCCTGCACATTGGCGCAGATGGCCTCGTTGGGGAACTCCTCCATCATCGGCACATGCTTGTAGGCAGCGGCGTGGTAGACTACATCCGGTCGGAACTCATTGAATATGTTCTCCATGCGTTCGCGATTGCGCACATCGCCGATAACGGGAATGAACCGGCGGTTGGGGAACTGTGTTTTCAAGTCCATCAAGAGGTCGTGCAAGGGTGATTCTGCCATCTCGAGGAGCACCGTCACCTGCGGCTCGAAGCGTTGCACCTGTCGCACCAGTTCGGAGCCAATGCTGCCGGCAGCACCGCTTACCAACACCACCTTGTTGGTGATGATTTGGCGCACATTGTCGGTGTCTATTTTGATAGACGGACGCTCCAAAAGGTCTTCGATTTGTATGGTATTGATACGCCCAATTCGCTTTGCGTCTGCTTCATCGGCGTTGTCAAACTCGGTGAAGTAGGGGGTACTGAGGATGTGGATATTGTGGTCGAAGAAGACTTGCAAGTCTTGTGACGGTGTTATCTCGCGCATCTTGATAGGAGAGATAATAATGCTCTTCACCTCATGTTCTTTCATCCAGCGGAAGGTCTTCTCGTTGAGCGGAAAGACGGGGAGTCCGTTGAGGCGGTAGTCCGATTTCTTGGTGGTGCTATCGCCGATAAAGCCTACGGGGCGGTAGGGCGTATCTCCGGAACTGCGGAGCATTTTAGCAATCGCTAAGCCTGCCGATTTGGTACCATAGATGAGCACCTTCGGGCTGCTGGTGACATGCTGGCGGATGTACTCGTAGGTAGTTTTAATACCCACGCGGAGGCAGAACAACAATACGAAAGCAATAGGTATGTAGATGAGCAGCAGGGTGTTCATCAAGAGTTTCGTACCCGAGAAATAGGCATATAAACCATTGAAGATGAGCAGGCTGCCGCCGCAAATCAACACCGACAAAAAGCACTTGATGGTATCCACGAAAGTGGAGTAACGCAAGATGCCCGAATAGGTGTGGAAACCCCAGAAACATAGGGCTTGCACGATTAATACCCCTAAGAACTGTTGCCAGTATTTCAGTGTAACAGTATCAGTCGTGATGGCCCCATAATGGAACATACTGGTGCCTATTCCCATACTTAACCAGAAAGCGATGGAAACAAGCAATAAATCAATGAAAAGGACGCACCACCTCGGCAAGTAGCCGACAGAGGCGAGATGGGAGAAAATATCCGACTGGCGGATGTCATTCTTCAAATTCTTCATGTTAAAATTGGATTTATTTGACATAGTAACTTATATTTCTTTATTTGTTTGCTATTGTGTACCATAAAGTCAGCACATACACCTTGTTATCCTACGTATATCCTACGTATATCCTACGTATATCCTACGTATATCCTATGTATATCCTATGTAATTGACGGCTTCTTGTCGGTTACTTGTTGCAGGAGCATGCGCAGGTACCTGCCTGTGTAACTCTGTTCGCACTCGGCGAGTGCTTCCGGTGTCCCTTCAAACACTACTTGTCCGCCTTCATCGCCTCCCTCAGGACCGAGGTCGATTACATGGTCGGCAGCGAGGATGACGCTCGGGTTGTGCTCTATGACTATGACTGTATGCCCGCGGCTGATGAGTTGGTTGAGCGCGCGGAGCAAGACCTTGACATCGGTATGCGACAAGCCCGTGGTGGGTTCGTCAAAGACGAAGATAGTCGGCATTACGTCCTCCTGCGCGAGGAACGAAGCGAGTTTCACGCGCTGGCTCTCCCCGCCCGATAGGGTGCTGCTCGATTGCCCCAACTGCACATAACCGATGCCCACATCCTGTAGCGGCCGCAGACGCTTGACAATCTTATCACAAGCGGGGTCTTCGGCGAAGAATTCGATGGCTTGATTAACCGTCATGCAGAGGATGTCGTAGATGGACTTGTCGCGGTAGTGCACATCCAGCACATCTTGTTTGAAGCGCTTGCCGTGGCACTGCTCGCATTCGAGTGTGATATCCGCCATGAACTGCATCTCAATGGTGATTGTCCCCTCGCCTTTGCATACCTCGCACCGCCCTCCGGGGGTGTTGAAAGAGAAATGCGCGGGGGTGAATCCCATCTGTCGGCTCAGCGGCTGGTCGGCGTACAACTTGCGTATCTCGTCGTAGGCTTTCAGGTAGGTTACGGGGTTGGAGCGCGAGGACCTGCTGAGCGGGTTCTGGTCGATAAACTCAATGTCAGAGGCGAGGTGCATGCTCCCTTTCAGTGCGCCGAAGTCGCCCGTATGCTCCGCCGTGCCGCCGTAGTATTTCTTCAGCGCGGGGTAGAGCACCTTACTGATGAGCGACGACTTGCCGCTGCCGCTCACGCCTGTAACCGCGGTCATCACATTCAGCGGGAAGCGGACATTCAGGTTCTTCAAGTTGTTCTCGCAGGCGCCGTCTATCTCAATATAGTTGCTCCAATGGCGGCGCATGGTGGGCACCTCGTGATTGAAGAGGTCTTTGCGAGGCTTGCCTTCGTAGGTGATTTCGCCGCCGTGCCGTCCCGCTGCGGGACCAATCTCTATCGTGTAGTCTGCCGCGTTGATGATGTCTTCGTCGTGCTCCACCACCACTATGGTGTTGCCTAAGTCGCGTAACTCACGCAGCACCTTGATAAGTCGCTCTGTGTCGCGCGGGTGCAAGCCGATGGAGGGTTCGTCCAGCACATAGAGCGAGCCTACGAGACTACTGCCGAGCGATTTCGCGAGCGTGATACGCTGGCTCTCACCGCCCGAGAGGGTGCTGCTCATGCGGTTAAGCGTCAGATAGCCCAGCC
>CAMFEN010000140.1 GCA_945949375.1 uncultured Bacteroidales bacterium
GCGACCACCGAGATCTACACTCTTTCCCTACACGACGCTCTTCCGATCTGTACCCGGGCGGGCGTGTGGTGAGGTTATTGCAGCTCTACGCCTTGTGCGGTGTAGGTCTTACCCTCGCGGATGATGAGCAATTGTCCATCGCGGATGACCTTCACAGCCTTTACCTCTGCTTGCACTTGGTTGAGGGCTGCGCCGACAGGATCTTTCGGGCTTGTGAGTTGCATCTTGGTGAAGCCACCGTCGCCATTCGTTTGATTGCTCTCAATAGCCACAAAGTTGTTGGTTGATTGGTTGAGGGCAATGGTAATTGTTTTACCCGAAGCCGCAGTTTCTTCCACAGTAGATGCTACACCATTCACTGTGATAACAACCGCACGTACACCGCCAGAGCCGCTGGTCAGTATCACATTTTCTGCGGGAGGCAACGCCATATAGATGCGGGTGTTACCCTTTGCATCACGCATATTAGCCTCATCGTTCACATTCTTTGCGAACTTAATACCTTTATCGCTTGCCCAACCATAAGGAGCGAAAATGTACGTTTCTGCGCCGGTGAAGGTGATAAGGTCAGCCTTCAATGCCTCGGGAACAAGTTTCTCGGTTACAATGTTATAGATTGCCTCTACGCCATCAGCACCTTTGAGGGTGATGGTAGCACCATCTTCGCTGAGGGTAGCAGTAGGAGTGCCATCGCCGCTAACTGTAATGTGTTATGGATATACGGTAGGTAAGTCGGTGAAATCAAAATAAGGAGCGGTAACCGTCAAGGCTGTCTCATCTATAGCACCTTTCGCGCCATTGGTAAAGGGCACTACGGTGAGGTGCTTGATGGCAGCAGCACGGTTGATTGTTACGGTGTAGGTCTGTTTGTTGCCTGCTTGTGCAGTAACTACGATAGTTGCCGTACCGGGGACAGCGTCTGCTGGGGTAATACTTACGCTTGCGCTCGCGTCGTTAGCCTCAGCGGCAATCACAGGGATAGTCGTTGCCGTGTAGGCAATGGTGTGGGTGTAGTTGAGGGAGTCCGCTTTGAAATCAGCGATAGCCGTACCGTCAATGCTAATGCTTGCCAAGGTGGCATCCGTGCTTTGTGCCTTTGCTACTGTGAACGAAACGGTATAAGTTTTGGTAGTAGTATTGTCCTCTGCGGTTACCAAGATGCTTGCAATACCCTCTACGACCTCTGCTTGAGTTACGGAAACAGTAGCCTTGGGGGATGTTGCAGTGGCTGCTACAACAGGAATGTCGGTAGTGCCAAAAGGCAATTCTACGTTATAATTTAAAGTAGCCGCATCAAAGCCCTCTACCTCTTCGCTATTAACGGTAATAGACTTGAGGGTAGCATCGTCTGCTGCAGGGGGAGTAGCAACGAAGGCAATCTCATAAAATTGACCATTTGAATTATCATTTCCAAGTACCTCTATTTGGTATGCTTTACTTCCATCCAGCCCTTCTATCTTACCAACAGCAACACCTTTTCCTGTAATGGTTGCAAATTTAACAGCGGTAGCACCAGTTGCAACTTTGTTATCGGCATCTAATTCATAGACATTGGCAATTAAAGAACGTGTATCTCCGCTTGGGTTGCCCAAGAATAATACGGAAACGCAATTGGAAACATTAAAGAAATACTTTCTTGAGGTACGTGTTGTTGCTGCTTTATTACTACCTGTCGCAAACCACGCAGTAGAACCTTTGAAGCATTCAGTTGCATCCCACTCAGCAGTAGTAGAACTACCACCTACACTACCAGTCCAAGTTTGATTACTTTCACCCGCTGATTGATAACATACATAAGGTTGAAAAACAATAGTGTCTCCAGAAACGAAGTAGTTAGCATTTTGACCCTTACTTACCCAATTTGCTTGTAATGTACTGGCATCACCCACCTTATAGACCGAGGTTGGAGTAAAATCTGCCGCCATTGTGCTGCCGGCGAAGAGGGTGGCAGCAACGAGAGAAAAGAGTTTAATCTTTTTCATGGTTGTAAAAATTTTAGAGTTTGTAATTAGAGTTTATTTAGAGTTTGTAATGATTGCAGAAAAACTGCATGTAGGATATCATCCTAAAATGAAGATGCGCTCGTACGGTGTAAAAAAAGAAGATGTGTTCGTACGATGTATATGGTGTCAAAGAGCCAATTGAAATTCTGGGGCAAAGATACGGCAAAAAAATCATAGGTCATGGTAGTTATAGAGAAAAATTGTGTAAAAATTGACAAGGTTTGCTCTTTGGAGAGTTGATAGCCCTTTGGTGGGATAATAAATAAAAAAAACTATCTCACCTTTATGGTAAGACAGTTTTTGGGTTGATGTCTCTTTCAAGGGCGATGTTTGTGTCGTTATGGGTTGTATCGTGTGGGCATTATTTCGTTGCTTGCAGCATTAACTTCGCGATGTCGCTGTTGTCGTGCCATCCGGAGAATCGTTCAGCCCCCACGCCTATGGCGAAGATGGGTACTGCGTGGGCGCTATGGGCATTCGTAGTCCAACCTATCTTGCTTTTATCATTGAGCATCTTTACTGCCAATGCTCCTATCTCGTTGATGTCTTTGTACATTGTCTTCATGTCGTTTCCCTTGTGGGAGATGGCTTTCTTGTAGGCTTTTTGGAGCGTTGCGTCTTCCTCTTTGCTGACTTCCACGTTATTGTACAGTCCGAGGCTCTCGGTGAGTACTTGTTTGACATCTTCCCACTTGGGTTTATTGCCTTTGAAGAGTGCAGAGATTTTGTCTGACAAGATCCACGCCGAGCAGTGCTGGTGCTGTAGCAGTTGGAGGTTCAGCGTGTAGTCGCTGTTGCCCAGTGCCAAGCCCCCTGTCTCGTGGTCGGCAGTTACCACGATGAGCGTCTCATCGGGGTGCGCAAGATAGAAGTCATACGCCACGCGCAATGCTTCGTCCATGGCTATCACCTCTCCGAAGGCTGTTGCGGCGTCGTTGCCGTGGCAGGCATAGTCAATCATGCCGCCTTCTACCATCATGAAGAACTTATCATATCTTGCCGCGAGGAAGGGAATCGCCGTCTGCACTATCTGCTCGAGTGTCAGGTCGTCGGGCTTACGGTCGATGGCATATGGGATGTTGTACGACGGTTTGTTGCGGTCGATGCCGTCGGTGGCCTGCATGAGTATCATCTTCTGCGCTCCCATGTTCTGTTGAGCCTCCTCAAAGCCGTGCGCCAGCGTGTAGCCTTGCTCCTCGCAGAGGTTATAGAGGTTTTCGGATGCAACATGCTTGTTGCCGTCTTTCGGATTCGGTTGGTGGAAGGCAGCACCGCCGAAGAAGTCGAAATTGGAGAAAGCCAACTGTTTGCCTATCTCGTAATACATTTCCCGGCTGGGCACATGTGCGTAGAACGCTCCCGGGGTAGCATGGTCGATGGCAACAGAGGTCATGATGCCTACGCCCCATCCTTGTGCTTTGAGCGTCTCCGCGATGGTCTGTGCTTCCTTGCCTTGGGCATCTTGCCCTAACACCCCGTTGTTGGTCTTCTTACCGCTTGCGAGGCATGTGCCCGCCGCCGCCGAGTCGGTGATGCCGTTGCTTGCCGAGAAGGTTGCCGCCTGCCCCGAGTAGGAGAACTGCGTCATGCATAGACGCTGTCTGCCAATCTCACCTTTCAACTCCGACAAGTACATTTCCGTACCCAGTACTTGGTTTGTACCCATGCCGTCGCCGATGAAATAGAACACATACTTTGCTTGCGCAGATCCAAGCAATGCCACTGCCAAGAGGCAGAAAATCAATGAAATGCGTTTCATAATCTCACTTTGTTCGGTAATAAGTAATTCGCGCTTCGCGCTGTAATAAGTAATATCTCGCTATGCCTATTACTTATTACCTATTACTTATTACCTATTACTTTTCAAGTATTTCGTCTCCGCGGCTTTTCCATGGGCGGGGACCGAGGATGCGCTCTACATCCTCTGAGGTGATGACCTCACGCTCTATCAGCAAGTCTGCCAGTGCGTGGTGCCCATCGGCGTGCTCCTCAAGGATTTGTTTTGCGCGCGCCATCTGCTCTGCGATAATCGTCTTCGTCTCTTGGTCGATGATCTCCGCCGTTGTCTCCGAATAAGGCTTTGTGAAACCATAATCATAGCGCCCCGTAGAGTCGTAGAAGCTCACGTCTTTCAGTTTCTCCGACATACCATAGTATGCCACCATCGCATAGGACTGCTTTGTCGCCCGCTCAAGGTCGTTCAGCGCACCTGTGGAGGTCTGGTCAAGGAAGAGTTGCTCTGCGGCGCGCCCGCCTAAGAGTGAGCATAGTTCGTCGAGGATATGCTCTTTGTTGGTCAGTTGGCGTTCTTCGGGCAAGTACCAAGCTGCGCCGAGCGCTTGCC
>CAMFEN010000141.1 GCA_945949375.1 uncultured Bacteroidales bacterium
CTCTTGGAGCAACTTCCATGCCGATGATGCATCCACCCGATAATACACACGCAAGGTATCTAAGTAGCCCGATGCCGCTACCTGTGCATGCGAAAACACCAATTCGGGCATGGATGCCGTTGTCAAATCAAAACTTGGCGAAATCAAGCGCGTTACAAAATGCTCCGAGGAGCCGTTCGGACGACGAATAGCCGCACGATACACACCCTCAGCCGCACCTGTTGGAGTGCTTAACGATACGCCCGTACCGCCTTCTACTATCCAAGGCACTGCACCCTCGCGTTGTTCCTGCGTCCATGTGGCAGGAATCACGCCCTCCTCAAAACCTACAGGCGCAAGATTATACCTTACTGCGGCTTGCATACACATAGATGCAAGCACCATACCAACAAATATCAAATATACCTTTTTCATACTGGGATAAAGGATTAAAGACGAAATCGTTTCTTTGAATGGAGGATAATGGATAGAGGACGAAAGACGAAATAGAATGCAAGGAGGTAGGTACGGTTTCCATCCCGCACACTAATTAACAAAGGTAATAAGTCTTTTATCCTTTATCCTTTCTCATGGCTCCTAATACATACACATACACTTCCATTTTTTCTTGCCTACATCGAACAGCGTAGTCCATTTCAGTCCGAATACAAGGTTGGAGTGTTGTTTGATAACCAAATCACTATAGAGCAATGGTTGCGGTTGCCATGCGTTGAGAATATCCGCCAACATAGCCTGTTGCTCAGACGGTTCATACATAGTATTGTAGGGGCGTGTACTCACCTCATCAAACTGTTTTCCCATCAAAGGTCTGCGTTCCTGCTCTCCTCCAAATAAGATATCATAGCCCACATACACGCCAATACGCATTTCGACTTTCTTGCTGACAGACACATTGCCCCCCACCTCCAACATCGGTGTCAGCGACCACTTTGCCGACTGAAAATCTCGGCTGCGATAAGTGCAGTCTTTGTGCTCTTCAGGCATCGTAAAAATCCCGACTTTCTCTCCCATACCGGACAAGTAATCCGCATAAGCAGCAAGTATAACAGCGCGTGTATCCATACGCGCCGAGGTTTGATGCTCCGAATAGACCACGCCGTTGATATGCACACCTACGTGCAGATACGCATATTGTCCCAAACTTGCACCTACATAGATAGGCACCCCCACCTGCACCGTACGCAAACGGTCTTCGTACTTATGATAATGGTAGATATAATGAATTGGCTCATTCCCCCATCTGCGGTCGTATGTCTGCTGCAGACTATCCAATGATGCCCGCGTGGCATCAAAAGCCGCTTCCAAGCCAAGCCCCATTAGGAAATAGCCTTTTTGCCACTCGTAGCCTACCCCCAAGCGTGCATCACCCCCAAAACGGCTTCGGAGAGCCACCTCGGGAGCAGCCGTTGCAATAGGACAAGTGCTACCTCCCCCCACGCTCAACCACAGACGATGGCTCCCATCGCCCGCTTGATAACTGCCCGCCGCCGATACCGTCCCATACAAGCAGAGCAACAAACCAAATAGTATCGTTCGCTGTATTCTTTGCATAATCTTCTAATGTACCACTTTCCTAATTTTACCGCCTTGCACCTGAATATACACGCCGCCTGCAGCAGGTTGCTGCACACGCCGTCCTAATATATCATACCATCTGCCGTCTTGCCCTAATGCATCTATAGCCGATTCGCTTATACCCGTCATACCGCGGTTATATATCAGCGGACAGGTAGGAATACTGACGCCGTTCATATCAGTAATCAGGCAATAGTACTCTCTGCCTACGCAATCCAAATCTAAATAAATATACGACGCTGTCTCCCCACCCATTTTCTCGCCATCGCAATACCATTGAAACGATTGCCAGTCATACCCGCCGTTATAGTCTTTTGCATACAATGCCAAGATACCATCCATGTGCATAATGACCTTATTGGAATAGCGTACTTCCACATCCACCACTTTCTCCTGCATATTCCCGCAAGAATCCGCCATCCATAGCACGGTCACAGGATATCGTCCCGCTCTCAGCATGGTATCTATCGGGATAAGAATTGCTTCTTCCTCCACTGTCCACGAGTCTGCTTCTACCTGCACTTCGCCTACCTCACCTTGCAGGATGCTATATGGCAATGCTATCACCTTATCATCGGCACATACCGTTACAGTAGGCTGCATTTCCAAGGACAGACTGTCCCGCACGCGCAGCGATAAATAAACTTTCGCACTATCGCATCCCATTGACGATACAAGCGTAATAGTATCTTCACAAGCGTTGGTGTACATATTATCGCCTACCTGCAACCGCCCTCCCTCGCAAAGGGTGGTATCCATCTTAGCATACGCCACTTGCAAGAAATGCAACGCGATGGAATGCTGCTGCTCGCAGCCGTTGTCCGTGCGTTCATACCAATGATACAATGTATCTTGCGTAGCGAGCACCCCACCCGACTCAGGCAACTCGTATGCCTCGCCGGCACACAGCCGTATCTCCTCGGTGGGCAAAGCATCGTTGCGAATATCGTGTAGGGATATTTCCGGCAAACGAAGGGTGTCGGTACATGCCCCATCATCCAATATCGCTACTGCCGTAACCGCGAACTGTCCCCCTTCTGCGGAATAAGTATGCCGCACCACACTATCTTTGCAGGACGCTATCGGCGAACCATCACCAAAGTCCCACAGCACATCGCTCAACGGACTCTCCAAAACATAGGTCTCATCATTGTCGCGACGAACAGCATAGGCATACGAACGGTTCTTCCACTGCACTATCTGCTGACAATCAGCACTGTAGATAGTATCTACCTCGGCAAGGGCTATTGGAAAATGGGGATTAGGGTCGGCGGTCAGTTTGAAAGAGCAATTGGTACCGGTTTTAGGCAGCAGCTCTACGATATAGATATCGGCATCCGTCTTGTCTAGCACGATGTAATTCTCCGTACTGATTATGGTCTCAGGCGCTGTTTCTTTGTACCACTTATAGTAGAATCCTTCAGGCGCAGAAATAGTATCAGTGTCGTAATTTCCGCAACCGATTCCCTTAATAGCCCCTGTCTCGCAGCCTATCGTGAAATAAGCATAAGCCCAATGTACGGCGGGTAAACAATCCTTGGTGGTGAAGCGGATAATCAAGGTCTGACCCACATAATCGCGTAGCGAGATAGAAACCTTCGTCCAGTCTTTCCAAATAATAGGCGTGTTCTGTTCGTCTCTAATTACACCCTCAGGCAAGATAGCCCCAAACTCTTCATCTTTTATCAGAGTCCACCCCTCTAAATCCTCCGGCTCAGCCGATTCTGGAGCGAAGTTGGCACTAAAACAATCGGCAGGCTCTATCTGCTGACCATAACTATCCAGTATCTCCAACTGAAACATCGGATCGTTTCCATGGGTCGGACACTCCATCACAATAGCATAGTTGAGCACCATGATATCGCTGCTCCCTGCCACCACTTCATATTTATATTCAATGGCTTCTCCTGTACCTTCCCCGTTTATCTTATCATCTGGGAGCCAATTACCCAAACGCACAGATGCCACTTCCCCATCAGGGATAGTCTTCAGTTTGTCCAAGGTGCGAGGGTCGGTCTCTTCGGCTACATAATGAATGGTATGGTGAGACTTAATACTTCGGTAGCCCATATCCATTTTCGTAACGCGATTGCGTACATCTGTCACTCGGCTGTAAGGTCCGTAATAACATTTGGCAGCATCTAAATCCAAGTATTCCAAGCAGCGTTTGCCTTTTTCGTATATGTACTGTGAATAGCGTGTCCATGCAGTATGATAACCATTATCGCACAACCCGCGCACATAGAAATAGCCATAGCCCTCATGGGGTAAAGCGGGACTCCATGTGCAGGAAGACATAGTGTCAATGGGCGTAAGATATCCAAAATCCGGCATACTCATACATACTTCGTAGCGCGGAGCAGTGCTCAACCACGATAAAGCAGAATTGGTATAAGCAAGCGTAGTAGGTTGGTCGCACAAATCTTCAGGGCATATTTGAATATTATCCACGCACGCGGAAGGCGGGTTCACCACCCCCTTAGCACTCTCCCATACCAGCACCAATCGTCCTTTGCTATTGCTGCTGTTGATAGTAAACGAAGCGGAAAAGCCATTCCATACAGGATCCCCGTACAAGCCGTTGCTCAGGCAAACTGCCCCTTTCGACTCTTTCGTCCAATCCGGCGAAGTCGAACTCCCCGTGCGACTTGAGATAAGCACATCTTGGGGCAACCACCAAATTTTCATCTGTGCAGCAGCAGTACCCAATAACCGATAGTCCAAGGTCAGCATATAGGTTCCCT
>CAMFEN010000142.1 GCA_945949375.1 uncultured Bacteroidales bacterium
CAGCTGCAACAGATAGAGATGGAGTTGTCGCCGAAGTTGTCAGACTACTCGTCCACCATCCGCCTGAACGAAGGTCTGTTCCAACGTATCAAAGCGGTGTATGACCAACGCGGCAATCTGAAACTCAACAAAGAGCAACAGAAATTGCTGGACGATATCTACGAATCGTTTGCGAACAACGGTGCTAACCTCTCGCCGGAGGACAAGCAGACCTACCGCGAACTGACGGCGCGCTTGAGCCAGCTGACGCTCACCTACGGGCAGAACGTGCTGAAAGCCACCAACGCTTGGACGATGCTTCTCACCCGCGAGGCAGACCTTGCGGGATTGAACGACGACACCAAGGCACTGCTGCGCGCCAACGCGGAGAAGAAGGGGTTGGAAGGTTGGTTGCTTGACCTGAAGCCTACTACCTATCGCCCCGTGATGGAAGACCTTGACAACCGCGATATCCGCCGCGAACTCTACACGGCATACAACAGCCGTTGCATCGGCGGCGAGTTTGACAACACGCAGATTATCATCGATATCGTCAATACCCGCCTTGCGCTGGCGAACCTCTTCGGCAAGCAGACTTACGCCGATAAGTCGCTCCACAAGACCATGGCGGAGACGCCCGAGCAGGTGTATAAACTGCTGGACCAACTGCGCGAGAGCTACATGCCTGCCGCGAAGCAGGAGGTGGAGGAGCTGCAGGCGTTCGCTACCGCCAACGGTTTCTACGCTACCTTGCAGCCTTGGGATTGGTCGTACTACTCCAAGAAACTCAAGATAGAGAAATACAGCGTGTCGGACGATGATATCCGTCCGTACTTCGAGTTGGAAGCGGTGAAGCAGGGCGTGTTCGGCTTGGCAAAACGGCTCTACGGACTGACTTTCAAAGAGAACAAGGCGATTCAGGTGTATAACCCCGAGGTAACCGCCTACGAGGTGTTTGACGAGAAAGGTAAGTTCCTCGCTGTCTATTACGCCGACTTCCACCCGCGCGACGGCAAGCGTGGCGGCGCTTGGATGAACGACTTCCAAGGGCAATGGATGGACGGCAAGAAAGACCATCGCCCGCATATCGTGAACGTGATGAACTTCACTAGGCCTGTGAAGTCCGAAGCCGCAGGCGAGAACTTCTCAGGACAAGACAAGCCCGCGCTCTTCACCTACGACGAGGTGGAGACCTTCCTCCATGAGTTCGGACACGCGCTCCACGGCATGCTCACACGCTGCCAATACAGCGCGCTCTCCGGCACCAATGTGCCGCGCGACTTCGTTGAACTGCCCTCGCAGTTCAACGAGAACTTCCTCGGCGAGAAGGAGTTTCTCGATACCTTTGCGAAGCACTACAAGACCGGCGAGCCGATGCCGCAGGAGTTGATAGACAAGATTAAACGTGCGCAGACCTACCACGCTGCGTATGCATGTGTGCGCCAACTCTCGTTCGGCTACCTCGACATGGCATGGCACACGCTGAGCGCGCCTTTCGCGGTGCCTGCTGACCTCACTACCGCGGAGGCAGTAATTAAGTTCGGCAACGATGCGATGCGCTCGGTGCAGGTGCTTCCCGACGTGCCCGGCACACAGATGGAGACAGCCTTCACGCATATCTTCTCCGGCGGCTATGCAGCAGGCTACTACTCGTATAAGTGGTCGGAACTGCTGGATGCAGACGCTTTCTCTGTGTTCAAAGCCGCGCAGCAGAAGAACGGCTCTATCTTCGACAAGAAGGCAGCGGCTCTCTTCCGCAAGCATATCCTTGAGCGCGGGGGCACCGAGCCTGCCGCCGACCTCTACCGTAAGTTCCGCGGCGGCGAGCCGAGTATCAACGCCCTGCTGGAGCGCGATGGTATCAAGGCGATGGAAGTGAAGTAAGGATACTATTGCAAAGATTGATTTCAATCGTCTCTGTACAACAAAAGAGGGTGTGTCAAAATAACATGACACACCCTCTTTTCTATTAGAGAGGTAAAGTGCTATTCTACACTTGAAATATGTCCGGGTACGCAGGCGTCCCCGCCTGCTATTAGAGATATGTTCAACTTAATACTTGCTACCTGATACCTGATACTTGACACCTGCAACTATTACAAAGACTTGTCCGTCTTCTAAGACTTTGCGCGTCGTGGTGAATGGTTCGGCGTTTTGGGGTACTGCCGCATCGGTAGGTACATTTTTCAGAGAGAAATAGATGGTATATACCCGTTCGGTACCATCTTCTGCTTTTACTATTATTTTCGCTTCTCCGGGTAGCGTTTGCACTTGCGTAATATCCACCACTGCAAACGCATCGCGCGGCGTAGCCTCGACCCAAGGTATAGCACTCCCAGCGTCCAAGGCTACCAAGTATTGCAACTCCTCGGCATCGAAATAAGGAACCTCCACACCATTGTATTTCAAACTACACAATGCAGCATCGCTGCTCATGCCTGCACGGAAGAAAACCGTGTAGGTCAGCGTAGTGCTGCCGTCAGCTGAGATTACCACCACCGAGGCTTGTCCGGGGAATGCATTGGCTTGAAGGATTATCACTCGTGCATTCGGGTCATTCGCCACAGCTTTCAACTGCGGTGCACTCTCAGTATGCGAAGAAAGCGTCACCTCATAACTCAGCTGAGAACTTTTGAATCCGGTCACCGGCACATCATTTCCATAAGTCAGCGATTGCAAAGTAGCATCCGAGGAAAGCAAGCGTTCAAACTTCACCAAGTATGTCTGCAAAGCTCCTGTGCTCGCGATCACCACCACCGATGCTTGTCCCGGCATGGTAGCGGCTTGGATAAGCACCAGCCTGGAATTCGCATCAACGGGCGTAGCACTGATAACAGGAAGCGATACCTGATTAGAAGGCAAAGTGACCGTATATTCCAAAGTAGCAGGATCGAAGTCCGGCACTTGCTGTCCATCGTAACACAATGTAGCCAATGCGGCTTGATGGATGAATGTAGCGCGCAACGCACTATCGCGCTTCAGGCTTATGGTGCGTGGATTCTCAGTTACCCCATCCGACCAAGAAACGAACGAGTAGTCAGCGGCAGGAATAGCTCGCACCGTTACCTCACTTCCTTGCTCGTACTCGCCAGCTCCCTCCACAGTGCCTCCTACCTCCGGCGCGGCAGATAAAGAGAGGCTACATGTAGGCAACGCGAAATAGGCTATAAGCGTAGTATCAGAGCATACATAGATGTTATGCACGCGCTCTGAGCTATCGTCAGACCATCGCAGGAATTGGCATCCAGCAGCCGGAGTAGCGGTTATAGTGGCAGAAGAATGGTATGCATACGAACCACCTCCTGAGACACTACCATGCGCCGGATTATTCGCCTCTACTCGCACCTGATAATATATTGCAGAGAAATACGCTGTATATGTTGCAGCTGTTGTTACCGTCAGTGTACGCACACTATCGGTGCTACCATCTGACCAACGGGTGAAGGTATATCCCTTGTTCGGTACTGCTCGGAGTGTAGCATTCTTTCCTACTACATACGACGCGGAGCCATAGGCGCGCCCTTTGGTATTGTCCTCCGACTGTGCAATGACATACACTGTTTCCAAAGCCGGATCGGCAGGGGGCAGAGGGTCCCATTCTTCATCCTCCTCGCTTCCTTCGGTCGGCAGTTTATTAGCTCGTGCTGTGAGCGTAACCGCTTCTGCACCGATAGTATATGTGAGCAAATTATCGGAAGCCAGCAACGAGTCTGCCAGATACCAGCCCTCAAAAGCATATCCGTCGGCAACTACGGCACGTAGCGTAAGCACTGTGCCTGCCTCGTAGATATTACCAGACTGCGTGTTGAAAGTAACACTTCCTACGGGGCTTGCGGTTAAGTTGAGTTGGCTCTTGATAATCTCCGTAGCGCGGTAGGTAAGCGTGACAGAGGCATCCTCAGTAACGGTATATTCTACGGTTACATTCTGTCCGTTGACCGTTTGGTTCGGCATTTTGCTCTCTCCGCTATACCATCCGTCGGGGCGGTAGCCGCTCTTGGTGGTGGCTTGGAGGTTGAGCACCGTGCCCGGGGTATGTTCGGTCTGCGTCGCATAGTTGAAGGTAGCCGCTCCGACAGGGTCGCTGGCGAGCAATACCTTGTTTTTGATATTCTCTACAGGGTCGACAGGTCGCTCGGGATTGTAATCGAACACCGCGATGAAGGCGACATCCTGCATACCGACCGTATAGTTGAACTCCGACTCGGTCGTGAAGACAGTGCCGTTGAGCGTCCAGTGGGCGAACTCGAAGTTGGTGTTTGCTGTGGCTGAGATTTGTAGCGAAGTTCCTACGGCATAATGGGGTATTCCGTTCTCAGAGGT
>CAMFEN010000143.1 GCA_945949375.1 uncultured Bacteroidales bacterium
ATAATAACCTAATAATAACCTAATAATAACCTAATAATAACCTAATAATAACCTACTATTCTCGGCTTGAGATTCTTACAAACATTCGATAGTCACCCGAGAATGAATCAAGTTTATCGACTTGGTGTTTCGAATAGCAAAACGGGGAGTGTTCGAGGTATTGGCAAGCCGGGAGTTGGTTTTGAAGTAAGGATTGGTATTTTTTTTGTTTTATTTGCACATTTGAAAAAAAAGCAGTAACTTTGCGGCGCGTTTCGATTCGTTTGCAGAATTTAGCATACGCTCGTAACGCTTCATTATACTGGTAACGCTTCACTATAATAAAATACCACCAGACTCTATGACCCACAAAAACACATTTTTCATCTTGTTACCGGCAGTCTTATGCCTTTGGCTGGCGATGCCCGTGCAGGGGCAACAGTATGTGCGTGCTATCGCGTTCTATAACCTTGAGAACCTGTTTGATACGATTCACGACGAAGGTAAGAACGACTATGAATACCTGCCCGACGGGGGTATGAAATGGACATCGCACAAGTACGAAAACAAGTTACAGAAGATGGCATACGCCATCTCACAGATAGGTACGGACGAAGACCCGCGTGGCGCGACCTGTTTAGGCGTGGCAGAGGTGGAGAACATAGGGTGTTTGGAAGACCTATGCGGGGTGTTGAATGGTCAGTATGCGCGTCGCTACAAGCCTCTTCTGCTGGAAGGACCGGACAGGCGCGGTGTGGACGTGGGTTTCCTGTACGACAGCATGGCGTTTCGCCCGACGCGGGTTACAGGGCATGAGTTGAAGGCGCATTATGCCGACGGGGGCGTGGTGAGGAGTCGTCTTCAGTTGTTGGTAACGGGCTATCTGACGGGCGAGGGTTCGCTGGAGAAGGTGCATATCCTTGTGTGCCACTGGCCGAGCCGCTACGGCGGGGAGTTGAGTTCTCGTCCGTCGCGCGACACCGCTGCCATGCTGACAGTCTCGATATGCGACAGCATCTACCGCCGCGAGCCTCGGGCGAAGATCATCATCATGGGCGACCTGAACGATGACCCGTTCAACCACAGTTGCGCGGAGGTGCTACAAGCGCGGAAGACCCGCGAGGAGGTAGCAGAGCAGGGGTATTTCAACACGATGTGGCAGAAACTGGACCGCGGGATAGGCAGCCTTGCGTACAACGGGAGCTGGAACCTATTCGACCAAATCATCATCTCGGAGCCGCTGATGAATGCGAAGTTGGAGGAGGGGAAATGGTGCTACTGGAAGTCGGAGATATTCAACAAGCCGTTCTTGACGGTGCAGGACGGGAAAGACAAAGGGACGCCACTGCGCACCCATAAGTCGGGGGTATGGCAGAACGGGTACGGCGACCACTACCCCACCCTGATTTACCTGATTAAGCAGAAGAAGTAAGCGATTAACAATTAACAATTAACATGCCACTGCTCTGAGAGCGTGAGGTGTTCTTTTATACGTTTTCAAATTTGCACATTGCACATTTCACATCATTATGCACGAGATACTGAATCGGAATACTACCCCTATCCGTATGCGCAACTACGGACGCATACTGCAAGATATGATTGCCTACGCCTGCACCGTTGAGAATCAGGCAGAACGCGAGGCACTGACCTTGTACATCGCGCAGTGCATGCGGCAGAAAAACTATCTCTGGAACCGCGACCAAGAGTCCGGCATGGCACGTGTGCGGGAGGATATCATCCGCTTGTCGGACGGCAGATTGGACTGCGACTTCCCCGCGTTCAGCGAACTGCCGAATAACACCAACGATGGGAAGAACAAAAAACGCAAGAACAAAAACTAAGCTACTATGGAAACGAATAACACAAACACCACACAACAGCCCAAAAAGAAAGTCAGTAAGTTTTGGGAGGCATGCGAGAAATATAGAGATTTATGGGTTGTTAATGATCCCAGTTTGTTATCATAATGAGGTATTTGATAGACACTCATATTTTAGTTTACTCAATTGCAGAGAAAGACCAATTGAGTGATGATGTTCTTGCCTTGCTATGCGATTATGACAATCAGTTCTACATTAGTGCTGAATCTATAAAAGAACTGATATTACTCTTTAGACGCAAAGGACTGTGCCATAAAATTTGGAAAACCGCCAAGCAAATGATACAGGATATTGAAGAAAATTACAACATCACTATCCTGCCTATCAAGAAGGAACATCTATTGACTTACGCGGGATTGGAGACGCCGGATTGGCACAACGACCCATCCGACCATATTATCATCGCGCAATCCATGACCGAGCATATCCCACTCATATCCAGTGACTTAAAGTTCCCTTACTACGAGCCGCAAGGACTGGAACTGATATTCAATAAGAAACCCAAGCAACATTGCTAATTAAAACAATATATCGTATATAGTAGATTGGTTTAGAACGTTGAAGAGTGAAGATGATTCGAGAGGTTGAGCGTTGAGGCGTTGGAGACTCATGATGGCTTAGGAGGCAGGAAAGAGGCTCGAGAGTAAGCGCAAGACTTCTGGAAAACACGCAAAACGGATAAACAAATAAACCCAAAATACATTATGGCGACAGAAATAAGCCCTTACAAGGTATTTGCCGGCTCCAAGGGAGTAGATTTGGCAAATCGTATCTGTGAACAACTGGGATGCCAGTTAGGTAGTGTGAACATCGACCGTTTCTCGGACGGCGAGTTTGCGGTTTCTTACAACGAGTCGGTGCGCGGGCACTCCGTTTATCTGGTGCAACCGACTTGCCCGACGACCGACAACCTGATGGAACTGCTGCTGATGATAGACGCAGCGAAGCGTGCGAGCGCGTACAAAGTGATTGCCGTGATTCCCTATTTCGGCTGGGCACGCCAAGACCGCAAAGACAAACCCCGCGTGTCGATTGGTGCGAAACTGGTATCGAACATGATTCAGTCAGCAGGTGCCGACCGCGTCATCACGGTGGACCTGCACGCCGACCAGATCCAGGGATTCTTTGATATTCCCGTTGACCATATCTATGGCTCGAATGTGCTGGCTCCGTATGTGGCAAGCCTGAACCTAAAGAAACTGATTGTCGCGTCTCCTGATGTAGGCGGTACGAAGCGCGCTGCCACCTTTGCGAAGAAACTGCACGGGCTGACCGATAAGGAAGTGCCGATGGTGATATGCTACAAGCACCGCGAGGTAGCCAACCAAGTGAGCGAGATGCGCGTGTTGGGCGATGTGTACGGCAAGGATGTGGTGATAGTGGACGATATGGCAGACACGGCAGGTACGCTCTGCAAAGCCGCTGAGGTGATGAAGAAAGCCGGTGCGAAGAGCGTTCGGGCAGTGGTGAGCCACGGCGTGATGTCGGGTCCCGCGTGCGAGCGGATTACCGACAGCGAATTGGAAGAGATTGTCTTCACCGACTCACTGCCCTTCGAAGGGAGCCGCTGCGCTAAGGTGCACATAGAGAGCCTTGCAGAGCCCATTGCGCTGGTTATCAAGGCCATACAAACGCATACAAGTATTAGTGAACTGAATATACACTAAATGAAACAACCTATTCGTATATCTATCTTTGCCCTCGCGGTGGTGCTATTTGCCACCGCCTGCGGCAAGAAATCTTCCTCCGTCGGCGAACAGCGTCCGGCGTTCTCTGCCGACTCGGCATATCAGTATATTGCGCAACAGATGTCCTTCGGTCCGCGTGTGCCCAACGGCAAAGCGCATACCGACTGCGCGGTGTATCTCATGCAGTTCCTGCGCGCGTGTGATGCTGATGTGGAGTTGCAGAAAGGGACGATGCCCGACTATAGCGGGCGGCAACAGACCGTATATAACATCATCGGACATTTCTATACGGAGCAGAACAAGCACCATCCGCGCTTGTTGCTCTGTGCGCACTACGACACGCGTCCGTGGGCAGATGAGGAAGAGAACTACGAAGATAGGTATATGAATGTGCCGGGCGCGAACGATGGTGCGAGCGGCGTGGGCGTGCTGCTGGAGGTGGCGCGACAGATTAGCCTCCTAATGGCAGACTCGGCACTCACGACGCCCGTGGATATCGTGTTCTTCGACTGTGAGGACATGGGTACACCCGAGTTCTTCACGGGCGTGGAGCGCGAGGACACATGGTGCCTCGGCAGCCAGTTATGGGGCATACGGCGGCAAGAGAACGCCAACGCACCTCTGTATCGCTTCGGTATATTGCTGGATATGGTAGGGGCACCCGATGCCGTCTTCCCGCGGGAGTTGTACTCGCAGCAGTTTGCCAACAACTACGTAGAGGAGGTGTGGCGCAC
>CAMFEN010000144.1 GCA_945949375.1 uncultured Bacteroidales bacterium
CTCGCTTAAGTCCAACGTGAGGCTCTATACGGAGCAGAACAGTTTCATCTCGTTTGCCCCGCAGTTTGACCTCTATCCTATCTACGCCACATGGTTCGAGGGCATACCCACCATGCGTGCGCAATCGCCCATCTCAGCGTTTAATGCAGAGAACATCGCCATCACCGGACAGGGCACTTTCAACGGCAATGGCGAGTATTGGCGTCCGCTCAAGAAAGCCAAGGTTGCTCCCTCGCAGTGGAAGACACACTTGCAGAAAGGCGGTGTGCTCTCTGCTGATGGCAACACGTGGTATCCCGATTCGGCATCGCTCTATGCAGCTTCGCTATGCGAAGACCAAAACGTGCCCGTAGTGAGTGACCCCGCGCTGTGGCCACAGATCCACTCGTTCCTGCGCCCCGTATTGGTACATCTCGTTGGCTGTCGTAACATCCTCTTGGAGGGCGTAACCTTTGAGAACTCCCCCGCATGGAACCTGCACCCGATGTGCTGCGAGAACCTTATCCTGCGCGACCTCAACGTCCGCAATCCGTGGTACTCGCAGAACGGCGACGGCGTGGATATCGAGTCGTGCAAGAATGTGGTGATTTCCCGCTGCTCTTTCGATGTAGGCGACGATGCCATCTGCATGAAGTCGGGCAAGAACAAACCGGGGCGAGACCGCGGTATCCCGACGGAGAACGTAGTGGTGGATGAGTGCACTGTCTATCACGGACACGGAGGCTTTGTTGTAGGCTCAGAGATGTCCGGCGGTATCAAGAACATTCAGGTATCCAACAACCTCTATATAGGCACCGACGTGGGGCTGCGCTTCAAGTCCACCCGAGGACGCGGAGGCGTAGTGGAGAACATCTACATCCGCAATGTCCACATGGCGAACATACCCCACGAGGCACTCCTCTTCGACCTCTTCTACGGCGGAAAGGGAGCCGGCGAGGAGACGGAAGAGGAATTGGCAGCACGCATGAACGCAGAAGCACCCGCCGTGAGCGAAGAGACACCGCAGTTCAAGAACATCGTGATTGAGAACGTCATCGGCACCAATGTGGCACGCGCCATGTATTTCAATGGTCTGCCCGAGATGAAGATAGAGAACGTAGTGCTGAAGAACATCCGCATGACGGCGGAGCAAGGGGCTATCATCCGCCAGACCAACGGACTGAACGTGGACAACGTGGAGATTATTGCCCGAGAAGGCGAACCTTTCACCATCGCTCCCACCGTAGAAAACATCATCGGACTATAACTGCCTGTCCGGGTACGCAGGCACACCGCCAGTAAAATGCCCATATACGCAGGCACCCCGCCAGCAAAATGTCTGGGTACGCAGGCGTCCCCGCCTGCTGAGTGATAGGATACGCAGGCGTCCCCGCCAGCTAATATGTAAATTTCTAAATTGTTAGTTCTTTCTTGAATTCGTAAATCATGAAGTCCTTTCCCTATATCGTTGCAAGCCTGCTGTTGAGCGGGCTTGTTGCGTCTTGTAGCAAACCCGCGGAGAACACCGAGCCGCAAGTGATCGCCTCTTTTTGGCGCAAAGTAACGCCAGCAGACAGCCTCATGGAGGGCTTTCGTGTGATAGAAGCCGAGGGGCAGACGCGCTATATCGTTCCCATCACAGAGTGGACCGCCTCGCCTGAGGTGGACACCTACCACCAACTGCACCATCACGGAGTCGCGCTCGAGTCCGACCTCATGGCGTACCGTATCTATTTCGACCGCAAGCAGACCATCGATGTCTATGCCAAGAAAACCCCGCGCATTGAGTTATCGACCTCGTATTGGTATCCGAACGATGAGCAGTTGGCTGACCACTACGGTGATGATGTTCTCCGCGTCAGCGGCACCATCGGCTTGGGTAGCGTCAAACCGTGGAGAGACGGCAAGATGCGTCACATAGAGCCCGTGGAGAGCCGCACGCAACGCATTGTATTCCAAACACCTGACAGCGCCGCCATGGAGGTCAGCGTCAAAGGTTGGCAGACCGAAGGCAAGACCGTGGATATGACCGTCCGTTACACCCTCCTTGCGCACCACCGCGACATGCGCTGCGAGGTTTTTCTCTCCGAGCCCCTTGACAGCCTATGCACAGGCGTACAACAGGTGCCATATAAGAACCCCGACAAATGTCCGGGCTCCTTTATTTGTGCCGAAGATATCAATTGTGAGGGCGTGCTGTTAGGCTCATGGGGCACCGACTGGCCCGTCAACGATACCGTAAAATACGCCAAAGAGACCGTGGGCTTAGGAGTATTTGTACCTAAGGAGTATGCTACAAAGAAGATGATTCCTGCAACGCCTAATTTAGTATGCCTGTTCCGTCCTGCCACTTACCTCCGGTTCTACCTCACCTGCGTGGCACAGAAAGAGGATAACCCGCCTGCTCGTACCGCAGAGGAATTCTACGCATTTCTCGTCCAATGGGCAAACGCACTATAAGTCCTACATCCAGGATAAAGGACATATTACCACCGACTAAACAAGTGGTGTGAAGGTGAATAGAATGCGTATCGTACAGATTATTGGCGCACTAAACAAAGGCTAATCCCTCCCGCAACCTACCAAAAAGCAACAGAAGCCACGAAAAAATCGCATAATTATTTGCATATCTCATAAAAAAGCAGTACCTTTGCGCCGACTTTTGTGGTCTATAACAAACTGAGGTGCAAACGGCACCTAAATAACATTTTTTGAACCAATGAATATAGTAAGAAAGGAGATTGCTCTCCCCGATGGGCGAGTCATCACACTCGAGACCGGCAAACTGGCGAAACAAGCCGACGGTGCAGTGATGGCGACGCTCGGCAACACCATGGTGCTTGCCACAGTATGCTCCGCAAAGGATGCAATGCCCGGTACGGATTTCATGCCGTTGACCGTGGAGTACAAAGAGAAATTTGCTTCGGCAGGTCGTTTCCCCGGCGGGTTCACGCGCCGCGAAGGCAAAGCATCGGATTATGAAATCCTGATTGCCCGCCTTATTGACCGCGCCCTGCGCCCCCTCTTCCCCGCGAACTATCACGCGGACACTTTCGTAAACGTTACGCTCTATTCGGCTGACGGCATCGACATGCCGGAGTCTATCGCAGGCTTGGCTGCCGGCGCAGCACTCGCATGCTCAGACATCCCATTCGAGGGTCCTGTGTCGGAGGTGCGCGTAGCGCGCGTGAACGGTGAGATGGTTATCAACCCCACCTTCGAGCAGTGCGAGCAGGCTGACCTCGAACTCATGGTCGCTGCCACCTACGACAACATCATGATGGTGGAGGGCGAGATGAAAGAGGTGCCCGAGTCCGTCATGCTGGAGGCTATCCGCGCCGCACACGAGGCGATCAAACCCCAGTGCCTCGCGCTCAACGAGATGATGGCAGCCTATGGCAAGACCGTGAAACGCGAATACTGCCACGAGGTGAACGACGACGAACTGCGCCAAGCAGTACACGACTTCTCCTACACCCGTGCATACGCACAAGCGACCGCGGCGGACACCAACAAGCACCACCGCGAGGAGATGTTCGCACAAATTCGCGAGGACTTCAAGACCGAGAAAGCCGATTATATGGCAGCCCGCGCCGAGGCACTAGGCTTGGAGGTAGAGGAGATAGCCGCTATGGTTGACCGCTACTACCACGATGTAGAGAAAGAGGCGATGCGTCGCGCTGTGCTCGACGAGGGCAAGCGTCTCGACGGCAGAAAGACCACCGATATACGCCCCATCTGGTGCGAGGTAAGCCCGCTGCCAGGTCCTCACGGAAGCAGTATCTTCACCCGCGGTGAGAGCCAATCGCTCTCTACCGTAACGCTCGGCACCAGCCGCGATGAGAAGATGATTGACGAAGCGCTCATACAAGGCACCGACCGTTTCCTGCTCCACTATAACTTCCCGCCCTTTGCTACGGGCGAGGCAAAGCCTCAACGCGGTGTAGGTCGTCGCGAGATAGGACACGGCAACTTGGCGTGCCGCGCGCTCAAGAACATGATTCCCGCCGATTTCCCATATAGCATCCGCGTAGTGAGCGACATCCTCGAGTCCAACGGCTCGTCCTCTATGGCGACTGTCTGCGCAGGCACGCTCGCACTCATGGACGCCGGTGTGCCCATCAAGAAACCCGTCAGCGGTATCGCTATGGGACTTATCTCCGAGTGCAAAGGTACGAAATACGCCATCCTGAGCGACATCCTCGGCGATGAGGACCACCTCGGCGACATGGACTTCAAGACAACGGGCACCCGCGACGGTTTGACCGCGTGCCAGATGGATATCAA
>CAMFEN010000145.1 GCA_945949375.1 uncultured Bacteroidales bacterium
TTTGAGCAATCGAATCAACTTTGTCTCTTCTAAAATTATATCGAACTCACGTTATATAATGTTCTTTTTAACCAATTTTATGATAAGGCACTATTAGGAGTTTGAAATTTGGTAGTAAGTGGTATAAGCCGTCAATCTCGAAAAAAACTCGAAAACGACTCGAAAAAAACTCGAAGAAAAAAGCCGTCAATAACCAGATAAAAAGCCGAGTATAAAATCCCTCCAATGCAGCATTATCCAGCCCATCTTCAAGATAACTGCCCCCATAATCGCACAACATAACTATTTTACCCAAAAATTATTTGCACAATTCAAAGAAAAGCAGTATCTTTGCCCTCGAAACCGAAGATGGGGCTGCGGGTGGGCGCACGCCGAACCGATACAAACGGACGAAGCAAAAGTCCGCACCCGCCGAGCATTGAGGTCTCACATTTATTTTGATAAAAGCGTTTATTGCGCTTGTTTGGGTTCGTTGATTACTGGTAATTTTCACGCTAAGATACCAAAAACAAGAAAGACAATGAACGCCAGCAGGATATGACTTATTCGTTCGTCTATGCACGAAGATTTTCATATTCGGCGTGGGCGTACAGATTGTTTATTTTTGTATCTTAGGTTTACCAGTACCTCAACGAAAGGAATAAGCAAAGAAGGAGCACCACGCTTTTCTTTTTCTATTCACCGAGTTGTTAGGTGCTGACAATTCACAGAAAGACAAACAATTATGAAGAAATGGCTATTTCTTTGTTTGGCTGCCCTTGCCGTAAGCGTACAGGCAACGGCGACCAATCTTGTGCTCTCGCGCTCGAGCGGGACACAACTGCTGCAAGACATCGCTGCTATCGGCAAAGTGGTCTTCGTAGGCGACAACCTGCAACTGCTTGCCCATGACGGCACCGTGCTTGCCCAAGAGCCCATCGCCGAAGTGCAGCAAATCACCTTTGCAGAGACTTCCCCTGAATCATTTCCCGTGGTGGAAGAGGCGGCTAATGGTATCATTATCTACCCTAATCCTGCGCAAGATAGGCTTGTAGTGCAGGGAGCGGAAGGACAAACCCTGCGCGTGTATGACCTGCAAGGGCGATTGCTCAAGCAGACGGAAGGAACGGAAGTACAAGTAGAAGACCTTGCCGATGGCACCTACCTGCTGCAAGTCGGCACACAAGTCGTGCGATTTACCAAAAAATAAAAACCAAATAAACAAAATACAACATTATGAAAAAGATATCTTTATTACTCTTTGCCCTCGTGGCAACAATGAGCATGAACGCAGAAAACTTTACCAAACTGCGTGTGTGGATAGACGGTACCAAAGTTGAGTTCCCCTTAACCATGGTGGATAGTCTCACATTCTATACAACCTCCGTAACGGGTCTTACGGTGCACCCCTCAGAGTTGACCTTGCAGGTAAACGATAGTCCTATTCGCCTGACTTACGAAACAGAGCCTGTAGGGGTGAATGTGGATTTGGTTTGGGAGTCATCCGATGAGTCGGTAGCCACTGTATCTGACAATGGCATAGTTACACCCGTTGGAATCGGTACAGCAAACATCACCGCAACAGTGAAAGACACTGAGGTGCAAGGCGTATGCCAAGTGAAAGTAACAAGTTTCGAGGAGGGGTTGGTATTTACCGAGTGCTATTTGGGTTTGACTGCATTGGATGAGGCTAATACTTACACCTTTGAACACAGATCGTTGGGTACTATCAATGCGCATGTTGGTTTAGGTCGTGTACAACTCTTCACGGAGGGCTTTTATTTCAATGCCTCCGGTGATTTGGATGGTGCACAACAAGGTGGCTGGATTATTTTCAATACACCCATTGCATTGGCTTACGCAAATGAGAACCCCAACAATCCTAACATGGCACAATTCCCCAACGGCGTTACTTTCTCGCTGGGAGACTACTACATCACCAATGCACATGGTACCGCTACTAGGACCTATACCATGGTTAACTACAATGACGAGACTATCGAAGTTGTGTTGCCTGTCGATGCAAATGGTTCACCGCTGACCCACGTGGCTTATCCTACCAAAGTGGACAACGACACCTTTATGACCTATATGAATGCATGGTTGGCAAGTTACAACGAAGAAGGTGATTTCACGACAGAGAACTACAAAGACTTTGCATACGCAGGTATATACGGCTTCGAAGGTCCCACATTGAATTTGATGCAATATGTATCGGACGAAGGCGAGTATGACTCTTATCCCAACTGGTTGTGGCGCTATGTACCGAATGCCATCATTACCGATGGCGAGTTATATATCAGTGGTGAAACGGGCAGTAGCAAATATATGGACTTGATTGACTATATGAATGTAGATGTTCAGTTCGTTTTGACTGACAGTATTGGTTTCCCGGGCGTGTTTACTGAATATAACAAGCAAACCGGCGGCTATTCGTTCAAATCTACCAGAGTAGAGTTAGGCGATACTATAAACTACACTCGCGGAACAAATCCTTACAACAAACCTGCACGACAACACAAAGGTCTGAACATCTTTGTTGACCACGCACTCACCTTTGAGAATGCACCAATGTTGCCCGCTCGCGAAGCAAATACAATTACTGCTCCGAAGCACAATACCCTGAAATAAAAGCAGGTGCCTACTGGGGATGCCCCGACTTGTCGGGATGGGCGTTTTGGAACAAAACGAAGTTTTTTGCGCTGATTTTAGTCCCTTATAAGCCATTTTTATATGCAACGAGGCTGCCTAACGTAAATTGTTAGACAGCCTCGTTTCTTTAATCTGTTGCAGAGGGCTCTTGCTTTACTCCACGCGGTGCACGCCATCGCTAATCTCCGCATATTTAGAGGGTCTTCCATAGCGCCTTCAGCGCCCCATTGGGTTGCCCTTTGCTGTTGAAGGCTCCCATCTGGTAAGCCCCCCAACCGTCGGTAGCGTACTCTTTGGGTTTCCAGTTGTTGTATATCTGCGGCTCCCAGTAGAAGATACCTTTCATGTAGTCCCACTTATCCACGCGCTCGCGGAAGTCCTCTATCACCTTCACCGCCTCTGCCTCCTTGCTCGCCAGCGTGCCTATCTCGGTTACCATAATCGGGCACTTGAACTCGTTGTAGAGCAGTTGGATATTCTGTGCGGCAAGGCGGTTGGTCTCCTGCCATGTCTTGCCTGTCCACTCCGTCATCATCGGATAGTGGCTGAGTCCAATCATATCGAACTTGCCGCCGTTGTTCTTCAGGTTGCGGAAGAACCAGTTGTTGTTCTCGTAAGCGTTGTCGATATGCACAATCACGATGGCATCGGGGAAGACGGCTTTGCAGGCGTTGTAGCCCGCGGTGGTGAGCGCGGCGTAGTTCTTCCACCCGTTCGGCAGGTCGCCGTTCTTGTCCCGTAGTTTGCCCGTAGGCCAGAGCATGCCGTTGCGGGTCTCGTTGCCCACCTGTATCCACTCGGGCGTGATACCTTCGGCTTTCAGCGCCTCCAGCACCTCCGTCGTGTGGGCTGCCACGGCTTGCAGCAACTCATCGAGCGAGTAGTTCTTCCACGCCTCAGGCGTGGTCTGACGGCTCGGGTCGGCAAAGTAGTCGGAATAGTGGAAGTCAATCATCACGCGCAGTTTAAGGTCGGCGGCTCGCTTGGCTTTCACCAGCACGTCCTCTTGGTTGCACCAGCCTGTCTTGTGGTTCACCCACACACGTAAGCGCACGCTGTTCATGCCGTAGTCGCGCATCAAACGCATACCCTCTTGTGGATTTCCCACCGAGTCGTAGAACAGCACGCCGTCAGCTTCCTCCTCGGTGATCCAAGAGCAGTCAGCACCATACGCATACGACCCCACCGCCGCCGGCTGATAAGAATCTTCCGCAGGGGGAACAATAGGTGTGCAAGATACAATAGAAGGGAGCAATAAGAAAGAAAGTAAAAGAAAAGAATAGTACTTCATGGTATTAGTTATATTTGAAATTGCCTGCAAAGGTACAGAAAAAAAATGTGTTTTTGCAAGAATTAGCCTATTTTTTTTGAAATTATTTGTCATTTTGCAGTTTCCTGTACTGTCTATTAGCAAATGCAATTTCTGGTGCAAAGTTAGTAAAAATGTTCGAAGAAGCAAAATTTAGGTGTGTCAAAGTTCAATTTTTCTCCGGGGCTGTTGTTTAACTTCTTCTGGATGTTCATTATTTTCTGTGGTGAGACAAGGTTAAAGTCGGTATGTTTAGGTATGTATCGACGTATGAGTTTATTGGTGTTTTCTACACATCCTTTCTGCCACGAGGAGTATGCAT
>CAMFEN010000146.1 GCA_945949375.1 uncultured Bacteroidales bacterium
ATAAGCCATTGGGAAAGAGCGATGCCTTTAATCGCCGTGTGTTCGTAGCTGACAAGCCGGAGTTGGCAGAGCGAGTGGATGGTCCGACGATGCAACGTCTGCAAGTATGCGCGGACCGTTATCATGTGGCAGTGGTGGGTTCGTTTATATGCGAAGATGGTGGTCGGTTGTATAATAGGGCATTTTTCGTGCGTCCGAAGGAGTCGCCCATTTTTATAGATAAGCGGCATTTGTATGCTCATGGCGGGGAAGCAGAGTTCTTCACGGCGGGGTCTGTGGGTAGAGATGATGAGGTGATTACATATCGTGGTGCACGTTTTCGGCTGTTGGTTTGTTATGATTTGCGTTTCCCTGTGTGGGCGCGGAGCCGGCGGGAAAAGGAGTACGATATTCTGCTTGTGATGGCAAATTGGCCCTCCATACGCATACAGTATTGGGATGTGTTGGTTCCTGCGCGAGCGATTGAGAATCAATGTTATATAGCCGCAGTGAACCGTGTAGGCGATGATGGGATGGGTTTGCATTACAATGGGCATTCTGTGGCTTATGACACGCGGTTGCAAGCCCTTGTGCGCTTTTCTGAGGACGAAGCGGGGACGCAGATAGCGGACTTCGACATGCAGAAACTATGGCACTTCCGCGACATTCTGCCGCTATGGAGAGATGCCGATGCGTTTGCGCTTGATTCGGCGCATTAAGCTGCTATTAAATAATTTGTTAGATACCTATGATTTCTCAATGGCAGATATCTCCTCTTTCTGACGAGCAGGCAACCGCTTGCAAGCGGTTGTCGCATGAGTTACATATCAGCGAGGCCTCGGCGCGGATGCTTGTGGTGCGCGGTATTCGCAGCAAAGAAGAGGCAAGTGCTTTCGTTCATCCCTCGCTCAAAGGCTTGCACGACCCTTTCCTCATGCGTGATATGGAGCAGGCAGTAGTGCGTTTGCAGCAGGCGGTAAAGAGCCATGAGCGTATCATGATATACGGCGACTACGACGTGGACGGCACCACGGCAGTGGCGTTGATGTACACCTTCCTGCGCACGCAGACGGATAACCTTGTTTATTACATACCTGACCGCTACACAGAGGGGTATGGTATTTCTTTTCGGGGTATCGACACCGCTGAGGCGGAGGGGTGCTCGCTCATTGTAGCGCTGGACTGCGGTATCAAGGCGGTGGATAAGGTGGAGTATGCGCGCGAACGGCATATCGATTTCATCATCTGCGACCACCATACCCCTGGCGATGAGCTGCCTCGCGCAGTGGCGGTGCTCAACATGAAGCGCGCCGACTGCGATTACCCATACAAGGAACTGAGCGGCTGCGGCGTGGGCTTTAAGTTGGTGCAAGCGTATGCTATGCGCGCGGGCATCGCCATGGAGCAGGTCTATCCTCTCTTGTCTTTATTGGTACTGTCTATTGCATCGGATCTTGTACCCATCACGGGTGAGAACCGTGTGCTGGCATTCTATGGCCTGCGGCAGATAAACGCCTACCCATCGGTGGGTATTCGCGCTATTATGGAAGTGGCGGGGATAAGCGATAAGCGTATCAATACCTCAGACATCGTCTTCAAGATAGGTCCGCGCATCAACGCCTGCGGCAGAATTCACACAGGCAGAGCGGCAGTAGAGTTGTTGATAACCGAAGACGAAGTGTTTGCTCGTCAGCAGGCAGAAGCCGTCAATAATTATAATACTGAGCGCAAAGACTACGAATCCTGTACAACCGAGGAGGCACTCGAAATGCTTCGTCAAGATCCTGAAAACGAGCAGAAACATACCACCGTGGTCTATTCTCCCTCGTGGCATAAGGGCGTGGTAGGCATTGTCGCTTCTCGACTGACAGAAGCCTATTTCCGCCCGACCATCGTCCTCACCGCAGGCGAGAAAGGCATCGTATCCGGCTCAGCTCGCTCTGTCAGCACGTTTGATATCTACTCGGCTATCGACTCCTGCCGCGACCTGCTGACGAACTTCGGCGGGCATAAGTTCGCCGCCGGACTGAGCATGCGTGAGCAAGACCTGCCCGAGTTCAAGAGGCGCTTCGAGGAGTATGTCGCTGCGCATATTACCGAAGCGCAGAGGCAGCCGGTATTGCATATAGAGGCGGAGATAGCGTTGGAGGAAATCACCCGGCAATTCTTTGATATCCTCTGCCATATGGAGCCATTTGGTCCGGGAAATCCGCGCCCTGTCTTCCTCACGCGCGGCTTAATCAACAACCACAACACGCGCAAAGTGGGTAAGATGGGGGAGCATCTGAAGTTGGATGTTACTGACCGTACGGCGGCAATCAACGGCATTGCTTTTGGGCAGGGCGACAAGGCATTCTATTTTCAAAATGGAGGCAGCGCGGATATATGCTACCACGTGGAGCCTAACACGTACAATGGCATCAAGGACATACAGATGGTGGCTGTTGACATACACATCTGTAAGCCTGCGAACGAGCCATCTGCGAGACAGCAACAAGAAGAGAAGGAAAATCACAACTGCCCTGCTTCCACAAGGTGAATCACGCGCTCGATGATAGCGTCTTTGTCGTTGCCGTCGTACTCCTCTTTGAGGTCGTTCTTGAAGAGTTTGGCAACGAACTGCCACCAGTTCGCACTCGCTTTACCGCGGTATAGTTTGATGAGGTCGTAACTCGTATGGTCGGTCTCTCGCGACATCAGGAGCATCAACATCTGCCCCTGCGAAGCGTACATGTGGCGAAAATCGTCCTCGTACTTATTAAAGAGGTATTTCTCGTATTTCTTCCACCATCGTTTGCGCTCTTTGGGGTCTTGTATCTTAGCCAACTCCTCGTCAGCAAACTCCATGTCTGCGCGTATCATGCGGGCATAAGGCAGCGTCTTCTTCACGTCGCGCACGGTGCGCCAATAGAACCGCTCCTGCCGCTTGTTCTTGAACTTCAGCGGCGCATAGACATAGAGGTCGTGCAGCGCTACGACATAGATGGTATCGCCGTTTTCCACCTTCGCAAGCACTTGTTGCTGCGCAAAGAGAGGCATAGAAAAAGAGCAAAGGCACACCGAAAGCCATAGCGATAACAGGCTGATATGTACCTTTGCTCTTTTCATCGTTGGGTTTTAGGGGGTATAAATATAGAAAGCCTAGAAAGCCTAGAAAATATAGATAATCTAGAAAAATTAGAAAAACCTTAGTACGCCAGCGCGAAGACCACTCTTCCGGCGGAGGGTTTGCCGGTAACCATGCAGGTGCCGGGCTCGGAGTGGTGTCCGGGCAGGTCTTGCAGCGGGATGCAGCGGATAGTTGCCTTTGTGTCGGCTTTTATCTTCTCCTCGGTCTCGGGTGTGCCATCCCAGTGGCAGAGCAGGAAACCGCCTTTCTTGATTTCCTCCTTGAACTCCTCGTAACTATTTACTTCGCGGGTGTTGGCGATACGGAAGTCCAGCGCTTTCTTATAGATGTTCTTCTGAATCTCCTCCAACAAAGACTGAATACGCTCTACGATGCCGTCCAAAGAGACGGTCTCTTTCTCCATCGTGTCGCGGCGGGCAATCTCGATGGTGTTGTTCTCGAGGTCGCGTCCTCCCATCGCGAGGCGCACGGGCACACCCTTCAACTCGTAGTCGGCGAACTTATAGCCGGGCGTGTATTTCTCGCTTGTGTCGAGTTTCACGCGGATGCCGATGGCTTGCAGTTGGTCTGCCAGCGGGTTCAGTTTAGCGAGCAACTCATCCAACTGCTCTTGTTTCTTGAAGATAGGCACTATCACCACCTGTATCGGCGCCAAGTGGGGCGGGAGCACCAGTCCGTTGTCGTCGGAGTGGGTCATGATGAGCGCACCCATCAAGCGCGTGGACACACCCCACGAGGTAGCCCATACATACTCGTACTTGTTCTCTTTCGAGAGGAACTGCACATCAAACGATTTGGCGAAGTTCTGCCCGAGGAAGTGGCTCGTGCCGGCTTGCAGCGCCTTGCCGTCCTGCATCATTGCCTCGATGCAGTAGGTGTTGAGTGCGCCTGCAAAACGCTCGTTGGGCGACTTCACGCCTTTCACCACGGGGATTGCCATGATGTCCTCGGCGAAGTCGGCATATACATCGAGCATCTGCCGTGCGAAGTCCTCCGCTTCCTCTTTGGTCGCGTGGGCGGTATGCCCCTCTTGCCAAAGGAATTCGGCGGTGCGCAAAAACAAGCGCGTGCGCATCTCCCAGCGCATCACGTTGCACCACTGGTTGCACAG
>CAMFEN010000147.1 GCA_945949375.1 uncultured Bacteroidales bacterium
CACGCTGGTGTATGCACTGTGGGGGAGCGGGTGTATCGGTATGATGACCGATGATGCCGTAGTGCGTGCAGCGGCAATGCCGTATATGGGCTGGCTGATAGCCATGCCGATAGTGAGCACGCCGGCGTTTATGTGGGATGGTGTGTATGTAGGCGCGGCGGCAGGCAAGGAAATAATGATTGCAATGATTTGGGCGGCAGTGGCGTTCGTGGCGGGCTATGTGGCGACGGAACCGCTTTGGGGCGTGCAAGCACTATATGTCGGCTATTTCGCCCACCTGCTCGCGCGTGTCATCTACCTGACCGCCAAATGGCGTAGGGTAATTATGAATTATGAATGAAGAATGAAGAATGAAGAATGAGGAGGGGCTATGCGCTGAAACTCAATTCCACATTCAAGCAAGAGAGGCTGCCTGAAAATTAGTCAGGCAGCCTCCTTTTTTGTCTTCTCGCGTTTCACAACGAGGGAAGATGAATAAACTAAAAACTCTATTTTGTTTAAGGTGTGAAAAGATTTAGGTAATGATATACAAGTTGACCCAAATTCATTATCAAATGCAAGCAGAGATTTATCCCGACTTGTCGGGAAGGGGCGACATAGATTAGCGTAGGTTACCCTACGCTAATATGCTACTCTAAGGTCAAATGCCACATTATCGAAGAAGGTGCAAACCCACGAATTGGATTTGTACCTTCTTCGGCGTTCACATTCATGTTACGCCATTAGCCCACGGTTTATTGGATTCGCGTTCCTATTGCGTTGTACCAATGGTCTTGATGGCGGATGAGAAGTCTGCCATCTTGCAGTATTTTTTCTGCGGTCTGCGTTTCCGATAAGGTAGTCTCGATGGCAGCAGATTCCCCTTCGGTGGAGAATGTGCCCTCGCTTGTCTCAATCACCTCTTCCTCAGCGTCTTTGGCTACCATGCTGAAGTAGTATTCTGTCCCCGATTCCAGCCCCTCAATTTGGCAGGTGAATACCGAGCTGGACGAAGCCATAGCGGCACGGCGCCTCGGAGATTCAGGGGTCTGCGTATCTATCAACTGACCATACGCATTAAAGTGCATGATGGCAATCACGGTCTTTTGGTCGGCGGACTTCACGGTCAGTGTGTAGGTTTCTGCGTCCTCGTAACTGAGCCATGCGAAGGTAACGAAGTCGTACCCGGGTTCTGCGATTACCGGTTGCGAGGCGGTAGGAATATCCCCACAAACATAAGACATCAGTTGCTTGCCTTTGTTCACCCAATTACCATCCTCATCGCGACCGTACCAGCCTTCTCCGAGGAAGTTTCCATACACATCGAACATGCGTACAATTGCACTTTCTGCTACCCATACCGTGTCTCCCTCAGGCATCATAAAGTTGTAGGCGGCGATGGGGAAGTCCTGTTCGTCGTACTCTGTTTCAAACTTGAACTGTCCTTGCCAACGGTTTTTCTCGGCATCCCAATTATAGGTTGCCTGGCTCAGCAATAGGTCATTGCTGTTAAAAGTGGTCTCTACCTTAGTCGAATTCACCCATACCTGCGTTTCTTGGTTGTAATTCAAACTGATTTGGCAGGTTTGCTGGCGGTTGGCATTGTATGTATATTCAGTCCGCGATGTGGGCACCCAGGTTCCATCGATGGAGTCGTGTTGCTCGCTTGTAGCAGGCAGTTTATCATCGTCATAGGCATAAGTTGTCATCTCGCGGATAGAACGATAGACCTCTGTGCCGTACCTATGAAAGTAGTCCGTTTGGGCGTTGATGATACGGTTCTGCGCATCGGTTTCATAGGTGCTTCTTTCCGTGAGAATCAGGTCGTATGGTGGATAGTCCGCCTCTTTGTAGAACTCTTTCCATACCGGCTTTCCGTCCTCGTATCCATATATGTATTTTTGATATATTCTTTCGCCGTCGGCACCCCATATGTAGAGCAGCACATTACCTTGCGCATCATACTTGTAATATACATAGTTGGTCAGTTGCAACGAGTCCAAATGGTCTATGTAATAGTATGATGCTTTGTACAAGGTGGTGTCAGTTGTCTTTGTCTCTTGCATATCACGAACTTGCCATGCTCCGTTTTTCCAAATAAAGTAGGCGTAGTAGATGCGCTCGTCGTTTTCGTTATAAGCGTACTCATATTTGTAATTTTCCACCCACGCATCGTCTTTAAAATCATAGTCAATCTGCTCTATCTCGCGCCCCTGTTCATCGTAGGTGGATATTGATTTTTTGTATTCTTTCCATTGGGTGGTGTCGGGTGCGCTGCTCTTCCAAATCTCCATGGTTACCACATTGCCGTTGGTTATGCAACGGATCTTGGAACCACTCACGGGATACCAAATGCTATCATCATAGTTCCATGAGTGGGTGAAGGTGATGTCCGTTGTGTCATAGGGCAAGAAGATATGGTCATAATAACAGTACCTTCTGCAATGCCATCCTGTATCCCTCATTTCATAGTCAAACGAGGCTATCATCACCTTGTCTTTGTCGTAGTAGTAATCAGATTTTTCCGTGGGAACGGTGTCGTTTTGGAAGAACATCGCCCCCACTACGACACAGTTGTTCGGGTTTTCCTCGTTCAGTTGTTCAACAGTGGCACGGCGCTGTGCCAACTGTCCGGGTACGCAGGCGTCCTCGCCTGCTGAAAAGATCGGCTGGCTCTCGTCCGCCATAATGGCGATGCTGCAAGCAAGGGCAGCAAATAATAGTAGTTTTGTTTTCATAATCGATAAGTGTTTGTTGTAGTAATAAAAAAAAGTAACTCTGCGTCAAGGTGCCACAAAGTTACTGTCTTATTCGCTAATCAGCAAATTATTTCGTACAAACAGGTATCAAATCGTACAAAAAAACATTATTGCGGTGATTGACCGGTGAATTTGCGATAATTCCGCACAAAAGACTGCTCGCTGTTGAAGCCGGACTTGACGCTTAGATAAGAGATAGTGGCGTCGGTTTCCCTCTCTTTCAATCGTTGTGCATATCGGATACGCTGTTCGTTGATATAGTCGGAGAACGATACCTTCAGCGTCTGATTGAGGTAGTTGCTCAGATAGGTGCGGCAAGTCCCGACACGCAGCGCCAAATCGTTTAGTTTCAGGTTCGGCTCTAAAAACACCTGCTCGTCTTCCATCAGGTGCTGCAATCGGGCGACGAACTGCGCTTGCTCCTCGTCAGACACAGGGGTGGGCAACTCCTCTTCCGAACCAAGCGGCTGGCACTCTTCGCGCTGCATCTGCCGAGCCGAGAAACTATATCGGTCGCCCACATAGAAGAGGATGAACAACATCGTTGAGAAGAGTAGCGAGGGGACGGCAACTAACAAGTCTTCACGAAATGTGTCGCGCCCAATCGCACTGAATATAATTGAAAACAGCGAGGTGAGTGCAAAGCATGTGAGCAGCCACTGAATGCCACGGCTGGACTTATCCGTTGTGTTTGAATAGGTGTTCTGGATGTCGCGCTCCAAACGATACAGACGCACCAATCCCATGGCACACACATATACTATGAGCAACACAAACACTACGGATTGTATCGTTCGAATGGGATAGTTCGGAAACAGCAGGTGCGCTGCCGGTAACAAGAGGGCGGGGAGCAGTAGCAACAGATTAAGGGCGGTAGGACGTCTTCGGTAGTCCGTTAGCAGCACGATATACAAATAAAATAGCGGATATACAGCCAATGAACACATCATCCACAGAGACTCTACATAAATACTGTGTGTCTCTGTTAAATAGTGTGCGTGGCAACCGTACAGCACGGTGCATACTCCTGCAAAGAACAGCAACATCCGTTGGGCATCGCTGTGCTCATGCCATCGCAAGGCAAACAGAATCGTCCACAGCAAGCATACCACAAAGGGTAATACGCAAAAAATGGAATACATCATGGCACTTTACAAATTTACAAAACTTGAAACCTGAAACTTGTTCCTCTAAGGGGAGGGGGTATGTCCGCCATCCGGCTACTCCAACCAACAGAGCAGCAAATTAACAAATTGTTGCGTGTTATTCTTATACAATTCCGCGGCAAAGGTACTGCTTTTTTGTGAAATACGCAAATGAATACTGAATGTCAATGTAGCAAATGTTGCATTGTAGCAAATGTTATGTTGCCCCCCTGCAAGGAGGGGAGATATGTCCGGTGTGCGCCCCAGTTTATCCCGACCTGTCGGGAACCCGTCGGGGCTGAAAAAACG
>CAMFEN010000148.1 GCA_945949375.1 uncultured Bacteroidales bacterium
CTCGGTACAACCCGGGTATACGGTGGACCCGTAGATAACGAGGTCTCCCTTGCGCAGCGTCTTGCCGATGGTCTCACTGGCTTTCAAGAGGGGTGTCAGGTCGGGGTTGTTGAAGCGGTCAATAGGCGTGGGCACCGTAACGATATAGGTGTTTGCCTGCACGAGGTCGTCCGCACACGCGGAGAAAGACAATCCCTTGGCGCCGTGGCTCTCCGCGAAGAGGGCACGCGCCTGCGCCATGCCTTGAAGGTCTGCCTCCAGCGTATGGTCTTCGCCTGCTTCCAACTCCGCCACACGCACTTTGTTTACATCAAAACCAATCACACGGTATTTCTTACCATACTCAATAGCCAGCGGCAGCCCCACATATCCGAGCCCCACCACGGCAATCACTCTGTCTTCTAAGTTCATTTTGTATTAAAGAATTAGGATTTGTTGATTTTACAAAAATTCAGCCTGCAAAATTACTGCTTTTTTTTGAAATAAACAAGAAATGGCTCGTTTTTGTATAAAAAACGTGAACTCGAAATAAGAATTTCTTGCAAAATCTTCATTTGTTCATTAACAAAAAAACAATTAGTTTTGAAAGATGAAAGCATTCGATTGGTTAACTCCATGTTAAAAAAAAGATTCTTAAATGGGTGAGAATCAAATATGTGCAGTGAGATACACTTATTCTTTTCTGCGGATGATGGTCAACCCATCGCGTAGAGGGAGGATCAGTTTATCAAGGCGCGGGTCGGCTGCCACTTGATCGTTGAAACGGCGCAGGGCAAGGGTCTGCTGGTCTCGGTCGTAGGCAGGGTCGATGATATGCCCGTCCCAGAGGGTGTTATCAGCGAGCAACCACCCGCCGACGGGCAGGAGTTGGTTGGTCATCAGTAGGTCGAGATAAGCGCAGTACTCCCGCTTATCTGCATCCATAAAAATCAAATCGTAAGACTCATCTGTCTCGGAAAGAAAAGTCTTAGCATCGGCTATGACAAGTCGTATCTTTTGGTTGAGGGGCGAAAGGGAAAGGTTGCGACGGATAGTATCTTCGAGTTCGTCGTTGTGCTCTATAGTGGTGAGAAAGCCGTCCTCGGGCAAGCCTTCGGCGAGGCAGAGGGCGGAGTAGCCGGTGAAAGTACCGAGTTCGAGGATACGCTTCGGCTGAATCATGCGGCTTATCATAGACAAGAGCCGTCCCTGTATGTGTCCGGAAACCATACGGGGATTAAGTACGTTGCGGTAGGTATCGCGCGTGATGAAGCGCAGGAGGTCGCTTTCGGGGGTGGAGTGGGACTCAATGTAGTCGGAAATATCCATATTGCTATCTAACAAATTGACAATTTATAATGGCATATTTATATGCAAATAGGAAAAATTTTGCGCAAAAGTACAAAAAAACTTGCACATATCCAAAAAAAAGCGTATTTTTGCACCGAATTTCAAAAACAACCTTATTATATATGGAAAAGATAGATGAGTTGGATGTAAAAATCCTGAGTATTATCACGAAGAACGCGCGTATTCCTTTCAAAGATGTAGCAGAAGCCTGCGGTGTGAGCCGAGCTGCTGTTCACCAGCGCGTACAGCGTATGTTTGACAATGGTGTGATTATCGGTTCTGGCTACCAAGTAAATCCGAAAATGTTAGGCTACCAGTTGTGTGTGTATGTGGGAATCATCCTCGAAAAGGCTTCGATGTATAAGTCTGTCGCTGCGGAGTTAGAGAAGATTCCTGAAATCGTAGAAACGCAGTTTACGCTCGGAGCATACGCAATGCTGATTAAGTTGTATGCTAAAAACGACCGTCACTTGATGGAATTGCTCAACTCGAAGATACAGGAAATCCCCGGAGTGGCAAATACCGAGACGCTGACTGCCCTTGACCAACGCTTCTCGCGCACGCTGCCGATAGGATAAGGCGGTTTTTGATTTTAAGTTTCAGGTTTCAGGTTTCAAGTATTAAGGGAGATGGCTGAAACATGGAACTTTTTTCGTTTGCACAAACAAATAACATAGAACGTATGGAGAAAGTAATATCCGGCATACGACCGACCGGCAACCTGCACTTGGGTAACTATTTCGGCGCGGTGAAAAGTTTCGTGAAGATGCAAGACGAGTACAACTGCTTGTTCTTCATCGCCGATTGGCACTCGCTGACCACACACCCCACGCCGGAGAATATCCGCAAATCGGTAAAGACCATTTTGGCGGAGTATTTGGCATGCGGCATAGACCCCGAGAAAGCGCCCCTCTATGTGCAGAGCGATGTGAAGCAGGTGCTGGAGTTGTATCTCTATTTCAATATGAACGCCTATCTTGGCGAGTTGGAGCGTGTTACCTCTTTCAAAGAGAAAGTGCGCAAGCAGCCGGAGAATGTGAATGCGGGTCTGCTCACGTATCCGACCCTGATGGCGGCAGATATCTTGGTGCACAAGGCAGACAAGGTGCCCGTAGGTAAAGATCAGGAGCAGAATATGGAGATGGCGAGATTATTTGCACGTCGCTTCAACCGTATCTATAATGTGGAGTACTTCAAAGAGCCGCAGTCGTTCCACTTCTCAGATAAGGCTGTGAAAGTGCCGGGGCTAAATGGTACCGGCAAGATGGGTAAGTCGGAAGGTAATGCAATCTACCTCTGCGATGATGAGGCTACGATTAAGAAGAAAGTGATGCGCGCGGTAACGGACTCGGGACCCGTGATGATGAACCAAGAGAAACCCGAGGTGATACAAAATCTCTTCACCTTGATGGAACTGGTTTCTACCCCCGATACCTGCGACTACTTCAACGATGCTTACAACAACATGACCATTCGCTACGGCGATATGAAGAAGCAGTTGGCGGCGGACATCAATGCTTTTTGCGCACCTATTCGAGAAAAGATACAAGCATATAGCAGCGACGATGCCTTCCTTGAGAAGGTAATGCGGCAGGGTGCACAAGCAGCAGAGGCATCAGCAGAAAAGACCATAGAAGAGGTACGCGAGATCATAGGCTTCCGAAAATTGAACTATTAAAGGTTTGGCATACTCCTTGTGGTATATTTAGCGAAATGAAAAAGAGTTGGTACATATTATTTTCGGCTTGTTTGGTAATGCTGCCCTGCATGGGTGGCTATGCCGACGATGTGGTGGATGATGTGTACTATTGGGTGGATAAGGATGCTTCAGAGACGCTCTACTTTGGTAGCGATGCGGAGGAGTATGCGTTGGAAACTGCTGGCTCGGACGTATACGAAGAAGTTGAGCAACCGCAGTTGGTTACTATCACCTTTGTGGAGGATAGTGTAACGCAGCACTCGGAAGGCACCATAGTGAAAGCCGTTATTCATCGAGATTGATATGCAGAAAGTACAATACATATTGCGTGAAGGGTGGCTGATAGTGATGCTGGCAGTGGTCGGCACGGTATCTGCTCAATGGCAGGCGCGTCTCTCGGAAAGAGAAGTGTCAGGCACAGCACGCTATGTGGGTATGGGCGGTGCGATGACGGCGGTGGGGGGAGACCCGTCGGCGGTAAAAGATAATCCTGCCGGCTTGGGCGTGTATAGGCGCATGGAAGTCGCTATCAGCCTTGGTGGAAAGTGGGATCAAACCATGCAGGTGGGCAAGGAGTGGAATACGCCATACGCGAAGTTTGAGATGCCGCAGGCATCGTGGGGGTTTTATTATGGCAACCCCTATCGCACGCAGGGCGTGGTATCTAATAGTTTTATGATTTCTTACAATCGTGTGCGTCAGTACCAACGGGAGTATTCCGCTACCATAAACAACTGCGATAACTCGTTGGCGGATGTGATAGCATTGAAAACCAACGGGTTGGCGGAGCAGTACCTGCAGCCGGAAGGGCGTTGGGATGATGCGAATGTAGGTTGGCTTAGCCTTTTAGGTTATGATACCTATATGATAAACCCGCTGGCTAATGAGCAGTGGGGAGCCAATCTGCAGCAGGGTGAGAAAGTGAATAGTGCTATCTATGTGCGCGAGAATGGCTATATGGATGAGTACGCACTCGATTGGGGCATGAATATCTCCAATCGTTGGTATGTAGGCGCAGGCATTCGGATGACCTCTTTCTATCTCTCGCAGACGGAGCAGTATGCGGAGAAAGCCACGCTTTCTGATGTTGCGCTTACGAATGGAAGTACTTTGTTGATGAGTGGATTAGGGGTAAATGGTGCCAT
>CAMFEN010000149.1 GCA_945949375.1 uncultured Bacteroidales bacterium
CAGGCTGTATTGGGCAGTGGCGGACAGCGTGCGCTACATGCCGCTGGTGGGAGCGGATAACAACCGGTTTACCACCGTGCCGACGACGCTCAACACCCTGCAAGGCGTGGAAAAAATTACCATAAGAAACAAATAATAAATCATACTATAACCATACCAATAGGCAGCCTCCTCGCGCAGTATTCATAGGGGAGCACCTATTCCTAATCGTATTATGCTTTCTCCGGACTATATCTTCGAGACCAGTTGGGAGGTGTGCAATCGAGTAGGCGGGATTTACGCCGTGTTATCCACTCGTGCCGCCTCCATGCAAAAAGAACACCCCGACAAAGTTATTTTCTTCGGCCCCGATTTCGGGGCACATTCCGACCATTTCTTTCGTGAAGATGCTTCGTTGCTCTCGGCGTGGGTATGCCGATTTCGCGAGGCGCATGCCGACATTCCCGTGCGTGTGGGGCGCTGGACAGTGCCCGGTGAGCCGATAGCGGTGTTGCTGCGGGCGGACGCGCTGTGGGCGCAGAAAGACAGTATCTACGCTTGGGCGTGGGAGAACTTCCACGTGCAGAGCCATGCTGCCTACGGCGACTACGACGAGTCGTCGCTGTTTGGCTATGCTGCGGGTATGACGATGGCGAGCCTGTATGACTATCTGGCGGAGACGACTACGCCTGCGCACCCGGAGGCATTGAAAAGTAGGCTTCGCGTGGTGGCGCATGCTAATGAGTGGCAGACGGCGTTTATGGTCTTCTACCTGCGCTATTTCCGTCCGCAGATAGGCACGCTCTTTACCACGCATGCTACCTCCATCGGGCGGTCTATCGCGGGTAACGGCAAGCCGCTGTATGACTATTTCGAGCACTACAACGGCGACCAGATGGCGGAGGAACTGAACATGGTGAGCAAGCACTCGGCAGAGAAGCAGGCGGCACATTTCGCCGACTGCTTCACGACGGTAAGCGACCTGACGGCGCGGGAGTGCAAGCAGTTGCTGGATAAGCCCGTGGATATCGTTACACCGAATGGGTTTGAACCGAACTTCGTGCCGAAAGGTAAGGCGTTTGGCACGCATCGCGCTGCAGCCCGCGAGGCACTGACGCAGGTGGCGGAGCAGCAGTTGGGCGGCGTGGTGCCGAAAGACGCGATGTATATCTGTATTGCCGGCAGGCAGGAGTGGAAGAACAAAGGTATTGATGTGTTCCTGCACTCAATGGAGCGATTGGGCGAGTTGCTGTACGACCAACATATCAACCGCGAGGTGATAGCGTTTGTGATGATACCTTACTTAGATAAGCCTATCCGCCGCTTTGGCAAAGTGAGCGTTATCTTCGTGCCATATTACCTAAACGGACATGACCCGCTGTTTGGCAAGTCGTACTACGACCTGCTGATAGGTATGGACGCGACGGTGTTCCCCTCCTACTACGAGCCGTGGGGCTACACGCCGCTGGAGTCGGTGGCATTCCACGTACCCACCATCACCACAACGCTGGCGGGCTTCGGGTTGTGGGCGCAAGAGGCGATGCCTGCGGAAGATACGCCGAGTGTAACGGTGATAGCGCGCAACGATAGCAACTACTACGAGGTGGTGGACCAAGTGGCACGCCGACTGGTGCATTTCGCGCAGTTGCCCGCCGAGGAGATGGAACAAGTGCGGAAAGACGCTGCGGCGGTAGCGAAGAAAGCAGAGTGGCGGTATTTCTTTAAGTACTACCGACAGGCTTATGATATCGCGCTGAAAGCGAAAAGGGGGTGAAAGCCCATGCTCTAAGAAATCGGAGTACTCTGAATAATCTGAATACTCCGACCATTAACCGACCACTAATCACTGATTATTTCACATCCTCCGTAAAAATCCTATGAATCTCGCGAGCGGAGCGAGCAGGATAACACATAAACGCCTAACTGCGGGCTACGCCCTTACAGAGATTGGAAAGGATTTATTCGGAGCATCACTATTCACTGACTACTATGGAAGAATTGCAAAATACGAACCCTACGGCGTATGGTGATGAGAACATCATCCACTTGGACGACCGCGAGCATATCCGCCGCCGCCCGGGTATGTACATCGGTAAGTTAGGCGACGGCAGCCACTCCGATGACGGTATCTATGTGCTTATCAAAGAGACTATCGATAACTCCATCGATGAGTATCGCATGGGCGAAGGCAAGGTGATAGAGGTTACCGTACGCGACGAGCAGGTGCGCGTGCGCGACTATGGGCGCGGCATACCCTTGGGGAAGATGGTGGATGCTGTGTCGCTGCTCAACACCGGCGGCAAGTACGACACGAAGGCGTTTAAGAAATCCGTGGGACTGAACGGCGTGGGTACGAAAGCGGTGAATGCCCTGTCGATGGACTTCTCCGTGCAATCGTTCCGCGAGGGCAAGACGCGCAAGGCGGTCTTCCATCAAGGGCATCTGGTGAGCGACACGGGGGTGGTGGACTACGATGGCAGCGAGAAGCGCGGCACGCTGATTGAGTTCACGCCAGACAATAGCAAGGGGCTGTTTGAGAACTACCATTTCCGCGACGATTATATCGAGGAGATGATGCGCAACTATGCGTATCTGAATACGGGTCTCACCCTGCTCTATAACGGGCGTAAGTACACTTCGAAGAACGGCTTGCTCGACCTGCTGACGGAGGACATGAGTGCCGACCCGCTCTACCCGATTATCCACCTGAAAGGAGAGGACATAGAGATAGCGCTCACCCATACGAATCAGTCGGGCGAGGAGTACTACTCGTTTGTGAACGGTCAGCACACCATCCAAGGCGGTACGCACCAAGCCGCGTTCCGCGAGGCGATAGCCCGTACTATCAAGGAGTTCTTCAATAAGAATCAGGAGTTTAGCGACATCCGCAACGGCGTGGTAGGCGCGATAGCCATTAATGTGGAGGAGCCGGTGTTCGAGAGTCAGACGAAGGTGAAGTTAGGCTCGAAAGACATGTCGCCTACGAGCGGGCTGTCGGTGAATAAGTTCGTCAACGACTTCATTAAGCAACAACTGGACAACTACCTGCACAAGCACCCCGAGATAACGGAGGTGATGTTGCAGAAGATACAAGACTCAGAGAAAGAGCGCAAGGCGATAGCGGGCGTAACGAAGGCGGCGCGCGAGCGGGCGAAGAAGAACCAACTGAACAACCCGAAGTTGCGCGACTGTCAGGTGCATTACAACGATGCCAAGCCCGTGAAGTCGGCAAAAGACGCTGACGACGACTTGCGGCAGGAGAGCAGTATCTTCATCACGGAGGGTCTCTCTGCGTCGGGCTCTATCACCAAGAGCCGCGATGTGCGCACGCAGGCGGTGTTCTCCCTGCGCGGAAAGCCGCTCAACTCCTACGGACTGAGCAAGTCGGTGGTGTACGAGAACGAGGAGTTCAACTGCCTGCAATCGGCGCTGAACATAGAGGACGGACTGGACGAACTGCGCTACAACAAGGTGATTATCGCCACCGATGCCGATGTGGACGGCATGCATATCCGCCTGCTTATGCTCACGTTCTTCTTGCAGTTCTTCCCCGATTTGGTCAAGAAAGGGCATGTGTATATCCTGCAAACGCCGCTTTTCCGCGTGAAGGACAAGCAGGCGGTGCGCTACTGCTACTCCGAGGAGGAGCGGCTGCAAGCCATCGCCGAGGCGAAGAATCCCGAGATTACCCGATTCAAAGGCTTGGGAGAGATAAGCCCCGATGAGTTCAAAGGCTTCATCGGCAAGGAGATACGCCTCGACCAAGTGATGCTCCGCAAGGAGGACGCCGTGGCAGACCTGCTGGCATACTACATGGGTAAAAACACAATAGAGCGTCAGAACTTCATCATAGATAACCTCGTAGTGGAAGAAGACGCGGTAGAGTAATTATAGACCGTGCTACGCACTGAAAGACCGTCTAACGACTGATAGACCGCTACGCTGACAGACCGCGCTTTGCGCTGAAAGACTGATATACTATCCGAAACTAAATCAGTCGGACAGCGTTAGCGGTCGGACAGTGAAACGGTCGGAAAGCGAAGCGGTCAAAACTTCAAGAATATGCTTCCATTGATACTATTCCTTTGTTTAGGGCTGCTGATACTCGTGCTGTACGAGGTGCGGGAGCGCAGGAAGAGCAGAGCAGCGAACGAGGAGGTGCGGTCAGAAGTGTTATCCCGACCGG
>CAMFEN010000150.1 GCA_945949375.1 uncultured Bacteroidales bacterium
TGATGTTATCGTATTAGGATGCAAAGCAAAGAATGCTGTTGCCGGCGCAATGGGAACAAATGACTATTTTGCATCAAAAACTGCAGTTGTTGATGCAGATGGCAACCTGACAAGTGGCGATGCTATCGAAATCACCTTAGGCGGTTACCCGGGTGCATGGATACTTCAAACAGAAGAAGGTTTTGTAGGTTGTACTGCAGCAAAGAAACTAAATACGACATCAAGTAAACGTGATAGTATATGGACTATTGCAATTGATTCAAAAGATAGTACTGCTGCTATTAAGAACCACACTGATTCTTATGGTACAATGAAGTTCAATTCTCAAAATCCTCGTTTCACCACCTACGCAAGCGGACAAACGGCTATTGAGATTTATGTGAAGCCGACCACTACGCCAATGTATGTAGTAACCGTAGAAACAAATAATGCGGAATATGGTAGCGTACTTGGCGGTGGTAACTATCGCAAAGGTACTATGGCTGTTTTGACTGCCGTACCCGCGGAAGGCTACAAGTTCACTGGTTGGAGCAACAATTCAGAATTGACCAACGCAACACAAACATTCACTGTAACTGAAAGTGTTACTATCACCGCTAACTTTGCAAAGGGTGAGACCGCTATCACCAACACTACACTCAACGCAAAAACTATCAAGACCATCGAAAACGGACAACTCATCATCCTCCGCGATGGCAAGAAGTACAACGCAATGGGTGTACGCTTGCAATAACCCGTTCGGGTACACAGCGTTGTCCGGGTACGCAGGCGTCCCCGCCTGCTGAAAGAGATGCACAGCGAGCCACCTGCGTACCACCAAAGAAGTACAGAAACTATAACCCCATAATCCACTATGCTACGGTATCCGAATGGCAATTCGTAAATTGTAATTCGTACATCGTAAATTAGGAGGGTTTCCAGCCGATTCGGTCGCGGGAGCGAGTGAACGGTTGCAGTTTTTCAATATAAATGTAAATTAGTTTGTAGAAGAGAGCCCGTCGTGAGACGCGCTCTCTTCCTTTTGAATAAGACTGCCAACTACCAAGTAATCAAGTATAGGCATTTATATTGAGAGAGACAACTGCTATATAATCCCTTGAATTAAATGGTTAATTACATGATAATTATATGTTAAAGATAAAATATTAGGAAATTTTTGTTGAAATAGAAAGTATGATTGTGGTGCATCTATTTCAAGTTCGCGCTAATTAGGATTTTTCGCAAAAAATAGGCAAACCCTTGCACATATAAATTATTTTTTGTAATTTTGCGCACTATTTTGTGTTGGCTATGAAAGAAAGTGAGTTTACACAAGCCGAAGAGCAGATGATTCAACGCGAGTTTGAGGCGTTGTTGGATGATTATGCGCATACGATGCACCGACAGAAAGTGGAGTTGATTACGCGCGCATTTCATTTTGCCAATCAGGCACATCACGGCGTGCGCCGCTTGAGCGGCGAGCCATACATGATGCACCCGCTGGCGGTGGCTCGTATATGCGTGAAGGAGATAGGATTGGGGAGCACGAGCATCTGCAGTGCGCTGCTGCACGATGTGGTGGAAGATACGGACTACACGGTGGAGGATATTGAGAACCTGTTCGGGGAGAAGATAGCGATGATCGTGGCGGGGCTGACGAAGATTTCAGGCGGAGTGTTCGGAGAGCATGCGAGCGAGCAGGCAGAGAACTTCCGGAAGTTGCTGCTGACCATCTCAGACGACATCCGCGTAGTGCTGATAAAGATAGCCGACCGCTTGCACAATATGCGCACGCTGGGCTCGCAACCGAAAGAGAAACAGTACAAGATAGCAGGGGAGACACAATATATATATGCGCCGTTGGCACACCGCTTGGGCTTGTTTCCGATAAAGACGGAGTTGGAAGACCTGAGTTTCAAGTATGAGCACCCCGAGATGTACGCGGAGATAGAAGCCAAACTGGCAGCGAACAAGAACGCGCAGATGGCGACCTTTGAGACTTTCTCTGCGCCGATACGCGAGCGGCTGGAGTCGATGGGGTATCAGTTCTCGATAACGGCTCGTATCAAGTCGGTCTATTCGATATGGAAGAAGATGATGACCAAGCAGATACCGTTTGAGGATGTGTATGACCTGCTGGCAGTGCGGATAGTGTTTACGCCGCACGACTCGATGTCGGAGAAAGACCAATGCTGGATGATATACTCGGCTATCACGGAGATTTACCGCCCGCACCCCGAGCGGATACGCGACTGGATAAGCACTCCGAAAGCCAATGGCTATGAGGCACTGCATGTTACGGTGATGGGACAGAGTGGCGAATGGGTGGAGGTACAGATACGCACCGACCGCATGCACGAGTTGGCAGAGCACGGACTGGCGGCGCACTGGAAGTACAAGACAGGGGAGCAAGATGAGTCGGAGTTGGACAAGTGGCTGAGCGAGATAAAAGAGATACTGGAGCACCCCGAGAAAGACGCGATGGAGTTCTTGGACACCTTCAAGTTGAATCTGTTCGCGCAAGAGGTGTTCGTGTTCACGCCGAAGGGTGAGATAAAGACCATGCCGCAGGGAGCAACCGCGCTGGATTTTGCCTTCCTGTTGCACTCGGAATTAGGCGAGCATTGTATCGGGGCGAAAGTGAACCACACGTTGGTGCCGCTGAGCTATGAGTTGAAGGGCGGCGACCAAGTGGAGATACTGACATCCGGCAGTCAACATCCGCAGGAGAACTGGTTGGACTATGTTACCACCGCAAAAGCGCAATCGTGCCTGCGGGCATATTTCCGACGGGAAGAGAGGAGCTATATCAAGCGCGGGGAGAAACTGTTCCACGACGCGATAGGTATGCTTGAGATGCCGGTGAATATGGACATGGCAGTGCAGAAAATGCTCAACCATTACCACCTGACACAACCCATTCAGTTGTATCTACAGATAGGGAAAGGGGCTATTCGGCTGAACGACACACAGCAGATCTTATTCCCCAAGAAGAGTATCTGGAATATGCTCAATCCGTTTGCGACGGTGGAGAAGAAACCCTCTGCCGAAGTGAAAGACGCGCCGACAGTATTGGAGAAAGAGGCGGCGGAGAAAGGGAAGAAAAAATCGCACTCGATCGTGCTAACAGACGAGAACTTAGGGAAAGAATACATATTAGCAGACTGCTGCCACCCGATACCTGGCGACGAAGTGCTGGGCTACCTTGCGGAAGACGGGAAGATGTATATCCACAAGATAGACTGCGAGGAGGCGATGCTCTTGAAGACCTCGCACGGCAAGCGACTATACAGCGCGACATGGAACACCCACCGCGTGCAGTCGTTTGTGGAAACGATTGAGATTCAGGGAATAGACAAGTTCGGCGTGTTTATTGATGTGCTGAAGACCATCACCGAGCAGTTCCATATCAACATGCGGGCGATGAATGTGGCGGCAGACGACGGGATATTTAAGGGACAGTTGGAAGTGTATGTGTATGATAAGAAAGAGTTGCAAGACCTGTTTGTGTCGCTGAGGAAGATACCCGAGATAAAGGCGGTGAAACGGGTGATGACGGTGAATTCGTAAATAGGTAATAAGTAATAAATTTGTAACGATATGAAAAAGATTTTAACGACACTCTCTATGGCTCTCGTAGCAGTAGCCATGATGGCGCAACAGCCGGTGATTACGTTTGAGGAGACCGAGCATGACTTCGGAAAGATTAACGAAGCAGACGGTCGAGTAACTACTATCTTTACCTTCAAGAACGAGGGTATGGAGCCTTTGGTGCTGAGCAATGTGCGTGCGAGTTGCGGTTGTACGACCCCGAAGTGGCCGAAAGAGCCGATAGAGCCAGGGCAAACGGGAAACATCACCGTTACCTATAACCCGAGCGGTCGCCCCGGGCGTTTCCAGAAGACGATTACCATCACTTCGAATGCCACAGAGGCAACGAAACGTCTGACTATCAAGGGGGAAGTGATTCCGAAGCCTGCTAACCCCGCGCAGAACTACAGCGTGAAGATGGATGTGCTGAGCCTGAAGAGCAAAGCCGTACAGTTCGGTACGATTCGCAAAGGTGAAAGCGCAAAACGCGAGATAGAGTATGCTAACTTTACGAAGGAAAATATTCGTGTGGAGTTGGCAACCAACGATGCCGATGTATGTCTGCTCTCGCAGGTTACGCTG
>CAMFEN010000151.1 GCA_945949375.1 uncultured Bacteroidales bacterium
GGGGGGGTGAGGCACTTATATATATAATCGTTCGATTTTTTGAGTTTACACTTTGAAACTATTTGACCACAAAAATAAACATATTGATAATACCTGTTTTCAGTCAAGATGGGTACAAAACCCTTATTAGACCCTTATTAAACCCTTACTTAACCCTTACTATAACCTTAGTAAAATACAGTATATACGAGCGAAGGGGAGAGATAGCAAATTGCTACGTATATTATCCTAATTTGTAACATCTTGATTTCTTGGTTTCATGCTTCCAATCGCCTATTATTTTGCTCTCAGGGGGGATGGTAAGCTGCCACTTTTGCGAAGAGTTTTTCAAATAAGTAGATAAATCCTTGCATATATGCGAAAAAAAGTGTAACTTTGTGCGCGAAAAGAATATCATCGGCAAATGAAACGTTTTTTGTACATACTGTCTGTCTTTTTGGTGAGTCTGCTGTTGGTAGGCGGTATGTGCATAGCCGTGTTGCAGAGTGAGCGCGTGGAGCATGCGGTGTTGCGCTTAGCGACGGCGGAGTTGAGCCGTGGCATGGGTGCGAAAGCAAGCATAGGAAACATTAGTTATCGTTTCCCCGCCCGCTTGCAGATAGATAGTATCTTCTTATCCGACCAACAAGGCGATACGTTGGCTTATCTTAATCGTGTATATGCCCATTTTCGTCCGTTGCCGTTGCTGCGCAACGAGATACGTTTCTCTCGCGTGGATATAGAAGGCGGCGTGGCCAACATCTACCACTTGGACTCTACGCGGCTAAATTGCACCTTCCTCGGCGAAGTTTTCCATTCCGATGCGCCTCACGCGGAGTTTCGTTCTTTTCTTTCTGTTAGAGATATTCGTATCGACAGTGTGCGTGTGCGGTTTGACAACTACGAGGGCATGTTACGTCATGCCTCGTTAGACCTCTACCATTTCACACGGGACTCGTTAGATGCCGCCGTTAACCATCTAAGCGCCACGCTGCGCAAGCAAGATGGGACACAGGTGGTGCCTTTTGTACTGAGCGATATGCAGGCTCGGTTTGTGTATCAAGACACGCTGGTAGCATTGCAGACGCTGCGCATACAGTTGCCTGAGAGCGAACTGAAAGCACGCGGGGAAGTGCTGATTAACGAGCAAGTCTCAACTTTCAAGTTCCAAGATTCAGGTTCCAAGTTTCAAGCGGGCGGAGACGCCTGCACACCCGGACAGACATCGGTGCGAGATGGAGACTGCAGCTCCACCAATCACTCTACCCTCCATTTCTCCCTTAGCATAGACAATGCCGAGTTGTGTCCGAAAGATGTCGCCTTTTTTGTACCGGCATTGGCGAAGATGGATAAGCCGGTGCGTATGGTTAGTTCGTTGGATGGTACGAACGACAGCCTCAGCCTGCGCACACTGAATCTATGGTACGACAAACAGCCTATATTTCGAGGAAATGCGGAATGCCTCAAAAAAAGCGAGACATGGAAAGATGCCAATGTGCGTTTAGAATGCGAGGACTTGTCAATATTCCCCGCCACGATACAAGACCTTGTGGCAGACTTGACGAACAAGCCTTTCCACCTACCCAAAGAGGTGCACCGCTTAGGCAATATACACTACCGCGGACAGATAGCGGGTGTATTGCACGATTTGAGCCTGCATGGTGCCTTCCGCACTTCGCTTGGCGTGATTACCACCGATGCCTCATTGCAAGCGGACTCTGCTTTCCAAAACCTGCATTACAATGCGCGGGTAGCGACCCACAAATTCCGATTGGGAAAGATGCTGGCGCATGCTCCACTGGGTCCCGTATCATTGGATGTGCGCGCCAGCGGCGACATACAGCACGGCGTGGCGAGCGGGAAAGTTCGCGGTAAGATACGCGACATCACCTACAATAACTACACCTATCAAGCACTCGCCGTGGACGGCACCTTCCGCCCCAATCGTTTTGATGGCACAGTGTCTATCAACGATGAGAACCTCCAGCTGCAGTTTGCCGGGTTGGTCAACCTCTCGGAGCAAGCGCCCGACATCAATTTTGACCTTCATCTGCAGCGTTTCCGTCCGGAGATATTGGGTTTGTCGGAAGCGTTGCGCGATACGGAGATAGGTCTGTCGCTTGCCGCCAACCTAAGCGGTATCAACCCTGACAAGATGAACGGTTACCTCGTGGTGGATTCGTTGCGTCTAAGGCGCGGAATAGACTCTGTGATGCTGCAACAAGTGAAACTCACTGTGCTGGCGGAGGAGAACGACCAAAAGCATATCCGCCTGAGCTCCGACATTATGACCGGCAGTCTATCCGGCGCATTCCGTTATGCGGAGTTGCCGTATGCCTTTATGCGGCTGGCATACCAATACCTGCCCGATGCCTTTCCCGCCACCACGGCAAGTCGCATCCTTGCACACCACGCTGCAGCACCGCAGACGCTGGATTTCTACCTATACGGGCATCGTCTGAAACCCCTGCAACGAGTATTACGTTTGCCTTTCACCCTCGGCGACCAACCCGTACTGAAAGGTTTCTACCATGAGGCGGATGGACTCTTCGGTGTGCAGGCATACGCCACCAGCGTGCGCTTCAAAAATACCCCCGTGGAAGACCTCACCCTCGCTTTCAACAACTTTGACGGACCGGCTGCGCTCTCGCTCTCGGCTAAAGCAAAGAATATGACTGCCATCACGCATATCGCGGCGCTGGAGAATAGCGTCAACGCCGATATCACCTTGCACCAGTTGGATTCTATGGAGCATGTCTATGCGGGCGATGTGCATCTCCATACGCATTTTGCGCAATATGCAGGCAAGCCACTCATCGATCTACACCTGCTGCCCTCAACGGTGGTACTCAAAGACTCGCTCTATACCATCAATGAGAGCCATATCAACTACTGCGTAGCGGATACCACACTGAGTATAGAGAACTTCCAAGTGGAGGCTGCGCACCAATATATCCGCGCCAACGGTGTGGCTTCCAAGCGGACAGACGACTCCCTACGTGTGGAACTCGGGCATATCGATGCGGGCTTCATATTGCCATTTGTGTTAGCAGAGAAAGACTTTAAGTTAGGTGGTTATGCCACCGGCTGGGCTACGCTCTACAACCTATTCAGCCAGCCTTTCTTTGAGGCAGATGTGCGGCTGGATTCTACACGAATAAACGATATGCCGCTCGGTACTGCCTATGCGCAGTTGGCATTGGACAAAGAGACAAAGAATATCCTTATCGACGGCGATGTTTACAGCCCCACGCAGCGGCTGTTGGCGCACGTGGATGGTGAGGTCGTTACCGCCACGCGACATTGGGGTATCACCATCTACCCCGACTCCATCCCGTTGGCGTTCATCAACCACTGGACAGACGGCATCATCGCCGACATCAGCGGCTATGGTAGCGGGGTAGTGGATGTGTTCGGCGAAAACCATAAGACATGGGTTACCGCCAAGGTGAAAGCTGAAGACGGCGCACTAACCATCCCTTACACAGGCTGCCGCTACTACCTGAGCGACTCCGTAACAATGGATTCCACCTCCATCCAATTTCGCCACATCACGCTACGCGACGAAGAACAGCATACACTGCTGCTGGATGGCGCACTCTATCACGACTGCTTCAAGAATTTCCGCTTCGGGTTTGATGTGCAGGTGAATGATGCTTTGGCGCTTAATCTGCCCGACAAAGCCGGGGAGATGCTGCAAGGGCGTGTATATGCTAACGGCAATGTAAGCATACAAGGCAACGAGGCAGAGGTGAATATCCAAGCCGATGCACGGACGGTAGGGAAGTCGCGTTTCCGCTTCTCGATAGACTACGCTTCTACTGCTTCAGAGAGCAACTTCATCCAATTTGTTGACCACAACACCGTAAGCATCTACTCCTCCGGCGCGGAAGAGGAGGAAGAGCCCGATCTGCCGATGAGTTGGGCAAGACCGAGCACCACACGCATATTGCTCGCGATGGATATAGATGTCGATCAACACCTGTTGGCGCAACTGGAATTAGGCGAACGCAATGGCGATATACTACAAGGACGCGGCGACGGCTCACTTCGCTTTACCTACGATTCACAGAATGAGGATATTAAGTTGATGGGCAACTATGTCATGCAGCAAGGCACCCTCGACATCACCGTGGGGAATGTTATTCGA
>CAMFEN010000152.1 GCA_945949375.1 uncultured Bacteroidales bacterium
GAGCGACACGCTGACAGAGAGTCAGACGGAGGTGAAGTCGTTTATTCAGCCGATGCCACCACCTCCTCCGCAGAGCGGTTTCCGGCTCCGTCTATCGCGGTCAGCGAGAAGTTGTACTCGTGGTCTGGCACCAATCCCTCAATGGTGATGGTAGAGTCCGGCTGAACAGCCACGGTAGCACGCTTCATGTTCGGCATGTCCACCGCCTCACAGCGCGTTACTGACAGGTTGTCCTCAAAGACGAGTTGGAAAGTGAGGGCGTTGTAGTTGGCTTCGATGAGGGTTGCCGAGAGTAGCACAGGCGCCTCCTCATCCGGCGTAGGCGACCCATAAACCTCCATCTCATAGACTTTCATGCCATACTCGGACGCATCCTTCGTTGAGAAGAAACGCAAGTAACGCACCTCTTTCGACTCCGCCGCATTGTCGTAGAAATAGTCCACCACGGCAGCCACACCCGTGTGTCCGCCCGTATAGATAGTGCGCCACGAGGCATTATCTACCGACGCATCTATATGGTATGCCTCCGAGCGCGCACCCTCGAAAGAGACCGAGATAAGGTCTATATCGTAGAAACCGCCTAAGTCCAGTGTGAACCACGAGTCCACCTCACGCAGCGACGCATCTCCTATGCCGTCGTGGGCATTCCAGAGCGTAGAGGGATTTCCGTCCACCGCCTTCGATGCGTCGTCATTGCCTTGGTGACCGCTCTCGGCGAGCAACTTATTTAGCGCCAAGTTACCGCCACCATAGACCACGATATTCAGCGGCTCCGACTGCAACCCGTCTGCCTCTGCCAAGATGGTAACCAAGCCCGTATGAGCAGGGGTGAACACATTATCTACTATGGTACCGGCATCCGAGGGCGTAATGGTATAGTCGGGCGACACCTCAAGGCATCTTCCGTATTGGTCTATCCCCGCCGCAGCGAGCAAAATGCTATCTCCCATGGGGCATAGGAATGATGGTGCAGTGAGCGACAGCGACTGCAACTCAGCAGGCGCTGCTTGAAAGACCTCAAACTCATAGAACGAATAGCCATAGCCGGTGCCACGCTCTATGCCATCAAAGCGGACATAGCGCGCCGTGGTCTCTGCCACGGCAAAGGTCTGCGTATGCGGAAAGCCCGATAGTTTCTGCCCCGTTACCTCCAAGAGCACCTGATATGTCTCGCCATCCTGAGAGGCTGACACGGTGAAGGTCTTGCCGTAGGCACCTTCCCAGATGATACGAATAGAGTTGAAAGTGCGGTCTTGTCCCATATCCAAGAGCCACCACTGCGGGTCCGCGGAAGCCGACTCCCAGCGGGAATTCGTCTGCCCATCAATGGCAGCACCGGCATTGCCCGTAGAGGCGGTAGCCGACGAACCCGCCGATGCCAACGCAAAGTTAACATCTGTCTGTGCAAAGCCTGCAAGGCTCAAAAGCGCCAGCGCAAGAGAAAGAAGTGTACGTTTCATAATATCTTAATGGTTAAGAGTTTTCTGTATTATCAGCGCCCTCATAATTCATAATTCATAACTCATAATTGTTACTTGGCAAGCACAGGAGGTTATCAGCCTCCTATGCCTTATACAGTAGGTTACTTCTCAATAACAGCACCCACAACATTGTACTTCACGCCGTCGCGGATGATAACGAGTTGCCCGTTCTCAATGGTCTTGATAACCTTCGATGCAACCTCTGTTGCGTCAATGGCAGTGGGATCACTCGGGGTCTTTGTCTCTGTGGCAAACACCTTCATCTCAAACATTTTCATACCCCATTGGGTAGATGCTTTGGTGCTCCAGAAACGCACGAAACGCACGTTTGTGTTGTTCGCCAAATTCTCACCATAGATATAATCGGTATGCCCGTTTGTACCCATCTTCTGTGCAAAGTTGTGCATAACAACCCAGTCCGTATTGTTTACCGATGCATCCACATGGTAAGCGTCGGAGCATGCACCCTCAAAGTGGATGGTGATAAGATTGATGTCGTATTTGGCACCAAGGTCAAGCACAAACCAAGAGTCGTATGTACGCGATGTTTCATCTTCCGCCGTGCCATTGGTAGCCGAACCTTGCCATACAGAACCTTCGTTACCGTCCACAGCATAGAAAGCGTCCGTGCCAGAACCAATTTCCGACTGTGCAATCACTTTATTGTCGGTATCGATATTGGTACTCAATGCCACATTGTCACCCTCGTAGCCAAACACGCTTACCTCTTCCGACTTAATTTCGCCTACGGCTGCCACGATAGTAGCAGGTCCCTGCTTTGCAGGTACATACTTACCATCTACCACAGCACCTGCATCAGCGGGGCTAACGGTATATTCTACCTTGCCGTACTCCGACATAACCGCACCGTTTTGGTTCTTTCCCGTTACGGTCAATGCTACGCCTTCATTCACTTTCGCAATAGCAGCAGCGGCTTTCAATTCCACGGTGGTCAGCACGTCCTCAGTGGCTTTCAGCACTTGGAACTCCCAGAACGAATAGCCGTAATTCGTATCACCACGCGCAGTACCTACAAAGCGAACGTATTGAGCGGTAACAGGATTGTCCACCGTCAGCGTTTGCAAATAGGGGAAGCCTGACAATGTTTGGTCTGCAATAGTAGCAAAGTTCGTCCACGTGGTGGAGTCCGTGCTGTAATCAATGGTAAAACTCTTGCCGTACGCACCTTCCCAAAGGAGTTGCACGGTGTTGAACTCACGTTGCTGCCCCAAGTTCACCACAAACCACTGCGGGTCCACCTTATGCTCTGATTCCCAACGCGTCCCATTGTTGCCGTCAATTGCATTAGCTGCCGTACCGGAAGAAGCCCACGCCTTTGCGCCATTCGACGCTAACGCAAAGTTGATGTTGTCTAAAGAACCTTTTGCATTATAAACGGTGAAAGTAGATGTACCGCCTGCATACGTTACCGTTACTTCTGTTTCTACTGCGGTGAAAGCAGTCATGTAGAGAACACAGCCTGCACCCTGTATCGCACCGTCTACAGAAATAGCAGATATACCGGCAGGGAAAGTGCAATAGATACCCGGTGCGTCAGCAAAACCAGGCTTTTGAATGTTCACGGCATTACCATTCGTACCGCTGTTATCTAACGGCAACGTAATCTTGTACGTATCCGTGTATTCGGCATTACCTGAGCCGTTACCCAGCCAAGCATAGCTTGACCAATCCACTGCGCTTGCAGTCAGCCCGCATAGTAGCATCGCTACCAATGCAAACGATTTTAGAAATAGTTTTTTCATAATGATAATAAATTTAATTAGTTAGTAAAATTGAGTTGATTTATAATGCTGTTCCGAGGACGGAATAGGCTTTGTTGTCGCGGTAGATGATGAGCATGCCGTTCTCGATGCGTTTCTGCACGTTCTGCGCGGGCGTTGCTACGGTGTGTACAGTAGATGTTTCGCCGGAGCAGAGCATGTCGGCGGTTACGCCGTTCACGTCCATTGCCCATCTGCCGTCCCATGCGGGGTGCGACCACTCCAAGTGGAAGTCCATCGTAGCAGGCAGTGCCTCATACGCTACCTCCACCGACATACTTGCCATGCCATCGCCTTCTGTGATGTCCGCACCTGCAGTGTAGGTCGGTTCTTTGGCGCCGGAGGTCGCTACATACAAGTAATCCAGCAGTTTGACAGCGCCGTTCTCCGTATTGGGTTTCACGGTAACCTGCACCTTGTTCGCAGCCGTCAGTTTGAGCGTCAACAATATACGCCCGTTCGCGTCGCCAAAGTTAGCGTCTCCTTGGTGTCCCGTCGCAAAGTCGCAATAGGTCAGGCTCTCCGTAGTAGCCTCTACTGTGGCAAAGTTGTCCGACACATTGTTCGCTGCATCCATCGCATAGATAGCAAAACTATATGCCGTGCCGGACGCAAGATTGTCTATCGTAATCTGTCCGTCCGTCGCCGTAAGGATACGCTTGGTCTCCCCATATACGGCTTGGAACTTGCTAACAGCAACCGTCTCGCCGTTCTCGGTCTCCTTGTCCGTACCCGCTACATTCAGTACTGCGCTATTGTGTGTAACCGACGCCAACGAAGCCGCGCCCATCACAGGCTTGATAGTCTCTTTCTCGCCGCCGCAAGACCCCCACTCTATGTTATCCAATATCGGGA
>CAMFEN010000153.1 GCA_945949375.1 uncultured Bacteroidales bacterium
CTACTTTCTCCTTCCAAAATAAAATCCCCACGCGCCTCATCGCAGAAAGGGCGTTTGCTAACAGCAAGACTATCAAGCAAGTAGGCATTCCAAAAACAATAACATCCATCCCAAATGCTGCATTCTATCGATGCGAGCACCTCGAGAGTATCACCCTGCCTGCCACTATACGTACTATCGGCAATTTTGCTTTCTACGGATGCTCTAAACTGCGCACTATCACATTCCCGAGCACCCTGGAGTATATCGGTATGGGATCGTTCTACGGCTGCAAGAGCCTGCGTGAGTTGAACCTACCTGAATCCATCACCTCTATTCCTCAAGCGGCATTCTATTCATGCGGCAGGCTCAAAAAACTACACCTTCCCTCCCAACTGCAACGCATCAGCAATGGTGCTTTCTGCGGTTGCGCTGAACTTACGGAAGTAACTTTCCCCGAGACGGTCAGAGACTTGGGAGAAATGGCGTTTGCCGGCTGCATCACGCTCACTGAGATTACGCTGCCCGAGCATATAAGCACTATCAACAAAAGTCTGTTTATGGGCTGTACACACCTTCGGAAAGTTGTACTTCCGGAAGGAATATATGCTATCGGAGACGAAGCCTTCAAAGGATGTATTGCACTGATAAACATTGTCCTACCCGAATCCACCTTTCGCATAGGCAAGTCCGCTTTCCAAGACTGTATGCAGCTCAGCCGCTTGCGCCTGCCCGATCACGTACAGATGATTGAGCGGGCGGCATTCCAAGGTTGCCAATTCTTAGAGGAGATCGTCTTCCCGCCACTTCTAGAAACCGTCTCCGAAGGTGCGTTTGCCCATTGTATCAATATGCACTCGATAGAAATCAATGACCGACTGAAAACGATTGAGAAGCAGGCTTTTCTCCATTGCCCGCAGTTGCGCGAGATTGTACTTAAAGACAGCATCACTACCATCGGAGAAGAAGCCTTTGCAGAGTGTCGTAACCTGAAAAAAGTGCACTATCCTGCTGCGTTGAAAGAAATCAAAAGTGCGGCTTTCCGCGACTGCGAATCCCTCCTCCCGCCCTCCATCCCCGTTGCCCCGATCGTTGCCCGCAATGCCTATAAAGGTTGCAAAAAGCAATAATCCACCGCAACATATAGAGTATTTTGTACGTTTTCCTTGCATATTTCAAAAAAAAGCAGTACCTTTGCCCGACAAATTGAATAAAAACCGACTAATTTAGTATCTTTATGGACACGAGACAAAAAGTCAGCACCCCGAGTTGGGTGAAATATGCACTGGTAGGTGCCATTGTGATAGCGTTGATACCTTCCTTCCTTGTCCGTTGTACGCGGGTGGATAGTAGCGCGGTAGGTGTGCGTTTCAACAAGTTGTCGCTCACGGAGCAGGGTACGCTGGATGCGTCGCCGGTAACCGGCTATGTGTTCTACTGCCCTATCACGACGGATGTGTTCAAATATCCGACCTACGTGCAACGTGTAGATTACGATCCCTTCACGGTTACGACTCGCGATGCGGCTATCTTCACGATGGACCCCACGATGGCGTACTATCTGAACCGTGCGAAGGCAGTGGATGTCTTCTTCAAGTATCGCCGCGACTTAGCAGATATAGAGGCAGGCTACATGCGCACTGTCATCTACGATGCTTATCGTATCTCCGCGAACAACTACACGAGCGATGAGTTGATGGCAAACCGCGCGAAGTTTGAGAACGAAGTGAGGCTGATGTTGGACAGTGCACTGACCGCGGAAGGCTTTATCGTAACGGAGTTCACCTCGCAGATTACGCCGCCGGAGAGCCTGCGTAAGATGATTGACGCAAAGAACGCGGCGGTGCAGGCGGCGCTAAAAGCGGAGAACGAGGTGAAAGAGGCGGAAGCCAATGCGAAGATTGCCGTAGCGAAAGCCGAGGGTGAGGCGAAAGCAATGAAGATTAAAGCCGATGCAGAGGCGTACTACAACCGCACCATCTCCGCGTCGCTGTCGAAGTTGATTATCCAAGAAGACTGGATAGAGAAATGGGACGGCAAGTTACCGCAGGTGCAGGGAGGCGACCAGATGATGCCTGTGGTGAACTTCAACAATAGCAAGGAATAAGGCTATATGAATGAGTTTTTAGAGCAAGAAGAACAGGTACTGAAGATGATAAAGACGGTGTTCGACCCCGAGATACCCGTCAATATTTACGACCTCGGACTGATATACAAGATAGACCTGACCGAGCCCGGCGTATGCACCATCGATATGACGCTGACTGCGCCGAGTTGCCCCGCGGGGGAGTTTTTGGTGGAGGATATCAAGCAGAAAGTCGGCAGCGTGGACGGCATAGAGACTGTGAATGTGAACATTGTCTTTGAGCCGGAATGGAGCAAAGACATGATGTCCGAGGAAGCCAAACTGGAGTTGGGAATGTTGTAACGACCGCGCTTGGCGCTGTTAGACCGCTACGCTGTTGGACCGCTATGCTGTTAGACCGCTACGCTGTTGGACGGAAGGCGGAAAGCGGTTAATAATTCATTATGGCAGTATATTTTCTTAGCGATGCACACTTAGGTTCGCGGGCAATAGCGGACGGACAAAACCACCAACGGCAGTTGGTGGATTTGTTGCAATCTATCGGGCAAGACGCCACTGCTATTTACCTGCTGGGCGATATTTTCGACTACTGGTGCGAGTACTTTTGGCGGGATAAGTCCAAGACGCAGTATGCGCCGGTGTTGCAGTGTATCCGCAGTCTGACGGACAAAGGGATTGCGGTGCATTTCTTCATCGGGAACCACGACCTCTGGACATTCGGGCGCTTGGCAAAGGCCACGGGAATGACTATCCACCGTCGCCCGCTCGACACGGAGATAGCGGGCAAGCGGGTGTATATGTGCCACGGCGACGGGGTATTGCCATCGGATTATACGACACTCTACCCTGCGCCTATCTTAAAGAAAATCAAGCGATTCATTTGGCTTCGGAAGGTCTTCCACAGTCCTTTCTGTCAGTTCTGGTTTCGTCTGCTGCCGCCGAAGTGGGGCAATGAGTTGGGCTATGAGTGGGCAAAGCGCAGCCGCATGAAAGAGTTGGCTCGCCCTTGCCCTTACAAGGGCGAGCAGAACGAGGAATTAGTGCTTTTTGCCAAGGAGCAGGAACGGCTGGGCAACCACCGCGATTTCTATATCTTCGGGCACCGCCATATCGACCTCGACCTGCAAATCACCGGCAACAGCCGCGTTGTTATCCTCGGCGACTGCTTCCAGCAGTGGACGTATGGCAGGCTGGAAGATAACCGATTTGAACTGATAAACTATGAGAATTAAAAACACAAGTAGTACACAAAAACAAACAATAATACATTACAAAAACGAACAAGAACATTTTTATTTCAACAAATATTTCCAAATATTGTTCAAATATTACTCAATTATTATTACCAATCGGCATTAGCAATTAACAAAAACACAATGCACACACGCGAAGAACAACTGAAAGCCTTCGACCGCCTGCTGACGGTGATGGACGAGTTGCGGGAGAAATGCCCGTGGGACAGGAAACAGACTTTCGAGAGCCTGCGAGAGAACACGATAGAGGAGGTGTATGAACTCGCCTCCGCCATTGTGCAGCAGGATAAGACAGAGATCAGCAAGGAGTTAGGCGATGTGCTACTGCACGTGGTGTTCTACGCGAAGATGGGTAGCGAGACGGGCGACTTCGACATAGCCGATGTGTGCAACCGTATATGCGACAAATTGATTTTCCGCCATCCGCATGTGTATGGCGAGGCTGCTGCGAAGAACGCCGAGGATGTGTGCCATCTGTGGGAGCAGGTGAAACTAAAAGAGAAAGGCGGCAACAAGACTGTGCTGGCAGGCATTCCCGAAGCACTGCCCGCACTGGTGAAAGCCTATCGCATACAGGACAAAGTGGCAAATGTGGGCTTCGACTGGGAGAACCCCGAAGATGTGTGGGCAAAGGTGAAAGAGGAGATAGGGGAGTTTGAAGAAGAATGTCGCAAGGAGGGGCAGACGCGCGAGGCGATGACGCAAGAGTTCGGCGACCTGCTGTTCGCATTGGTAAATGCTGCCCGTAAGTACAAGATACGCCCCGACAACGCACTGGAGATGACTAATCAGAAGTT
>CAMFEN010000154.1 GCA_945949375.1 uncultured Bacteroidales bacterium
CACCGACACCGACCGCCAACACCTGACCGACCTGCTGCGCCCCACGCCGGAGGCCAAAATCTTTTATGTAGAGCGCGGAGAGATAAAAGAATAATCACTTTTCCACCCCTATTACTGATTATCAGTAAGATAGCACCTGTATTTTTCCACCCCTGATGCTTGCATAGTTCCGTTTTTTGCAGTACTTTTGCAGTCGCAATTCTGCAACAAAACGAATAGTACAACGTATGAAAAAAGTCTGTTTAGGTATTTTCTTTCTTTTCCTTTCGCTTGCAACGATGTCGCAATCGGCTTCTATTGGTCGGGAACGCGCCACTGTCTGCGGCTACATCACCGATGCGGAATCGGGGGAGCGGTTGATTGGTGCCACCGTGTTTGACACTATCACGCATTTGGGCACGGTCTCCAACCACGCGGGGTTCTACTCGCTGACGCTCCCCAAAGGCGAGCATGTGCTCCACGCCAACTATGTGGGTTTCCGCACGTCCGACTCCCATCCGCTTACGCTCATTTCCGACACGCTTTGCAATTTCCCGCTGCGCTCTGCCACTATCATCGAAGAAGTTACCGTGGTGGGGCAACGTTCGGTGAGCGGACCGGAAGCCGTGCAGATGTCGGCTATCGAAGTGCCTGTGAGCCAAATAAAAGCCATCCCGATGATAGCCGGTGAGGTAGATATCCTCAAAGCCTTGCAACTCCTGCCCGGCGTACAGAGCGGGTCGGAAGGTAGCGCGGGCTTGTATGTTCGCGGCGGAGGACCGGACGAGAACCTGATCCTCTTGGACGGCGTGCCGCTCTATAATGTGAACCACCTGATGGGATTCTTCTCGGTCTTCAACGCCGATGCTATCAAGAATGTAACGCTCTACAAAGGCAATTTCCCTGCGCAGTACGGCGGTCGGCTGTCTTCTATCATTGATGTGCGGCAGAACGACGGCAATGCAGAGGGCTACCATGGGAATTTCACTGTGGGCTTGTTGGCGGCGAAGTTCAACATAGAAGGACCTATTCCGCACAAGAAAGACTCAACGGGCAGTACTACCTTCAATATCTCTGCACGGCGCACCTACTTCGATGTCTTCACTACCCCCATTATGGAACTTGTCAGTTTGTCCATGGGCGGCGGAGCGATGGGCGCAGGGGCGTATTTCTACGACGTGAATGCCAAACTCACCCACACCTTTCAAAATATGCGCGACAAACTCTCTGCCTCTTTCTACATGGGCGACGATGCGATGTATATGCGCATGAATTATCGGGAGCGTGATACAAGAGAGTTATACCGTGAGCGCTTGAACATGCGCATGGCATGGGGCAATATCCTTGCAGCCGTCAACTGGGAGCACTGCTACAACTCGCGCCTTTTCTCCAATACCCAACTCAGTTTCACCCGCTACCGCTACGGCATCTCAGAGTCAATGTTAGAGCGTGTCCAATCCAATATCCCCGAAGAAAGTATGCAGTTTGAGCAGAGCATGTCTTACAACTCCTCGCTGCACGACCTCACTTTCCAAACGCACTACGAGTGGACGCCGCTGCCGAACAATAGTCTGCGTTTCGGTGCGGAATACGCCTACCATCAGTTCCGCCCTGAAGTGAGCAATATCTTCCTCTTTTCACAAGACGCTGACAACGAGACCCGCTTGGACACCACCCTCAGCGACGGCACGCTGCACGGGCACGAGGCGGCTGTCTATGTCGAAGACCAGTGGTCGCCATGGCGTTGGCTGAAACTGAACATCGGTGTGCGCGGATCGCTCTATGGCATCAACGGCAAGGTCTATCCCTCCATTGAGCCGCGCGTAGGCTTGCGGGCGCTTCTCTACAAGGACTTGGCATTCAAAGCCAGTTACTCCTACACCACGCAGTATGTCCACCTGCTCAGCAACTCCGATGTGTCGCTGCCCACAGACCTGTGGGTGCCCGTAACCAACAAGATTGCCCCTATGCACTCCATGATTGTCGCTGCGGGACTGTCCTACAATATATGCAACCAAGTGGAAGCAAGCGTGGAGGGCTACTACAAGCGGTCGGTCAACCTGCTGGAATACAAAGACGGTGCGTCGTTCTTCGGGTCGTCCACCACATGGCAAGACAAAGTGGTGATGGGGGACGGCTGGAGTTATGGCGTAGAGGTGTTGCTGCAACGAAAGGTAGGTCCCGTTACCGGTTGGATAGGCTACACATGGAGCCGTACCATGCGGCAGTTCAACCGCGAAGGGCAGGAGATAAACTTCGGGCGACCCTTCCACGCCAAATATGACCGTGAGCACGACCTGAGTATCACGCTGCAATACCAAATCAACAAGCGGATTGACCTTGCAGGCACCTTCGTCTATGGCACCGGCACACGCGCCACCCTCGCCACGCAATACTACTACGACCCGACCTTAGACAAAGAAGTGGCGTACTTTGAGGAGCGCAACAACTACCGAATGCCCGATTACCACCGCCTTGACCTCGGCATTAACTTCCATTTCCCGCACAAGTATTCCGCATGGGGGCAACAAGAACCTACCCGCAAGCAGCAACGCAAGATATGGAATCGCCCCGAGAAACTCGCCAAGCACCAAGCCATCTACAAGTCGGAAAAGTACGCATGGTGCAAGAACGCCGAGCACTTGCTCAACATCTCTATATATAATGTGTATTGCCACGCTAATCCGTACCTGATGATTGCCGATGCCACAGAGAGCACCTTGTATCAGGTTTCTATCTTCCCCATCCTGCCGAGTATTAGTTACACCTTCAAATTCTAACACGCAACGTATGAAACGCTTTATTCAATACATACTATTTCTTGTCGTATTTGCTTGCGCAGCCTGCGACTCTGATAACAACTTCTTCTACCATCCCGTTACCTTCTGCGGCGAGGTTACGGAAGAGCAATTGGTATTGACAGGTATCCTCCTTGCCGACGAGAAACCGCGCCTGTATGTGAATAGTTCTCGCTTCTTCCAAGACACCTTGCCCATGGATTCGATGTTTCATGAAGGAAGAGGGAACGGCTACTACCTCTACTATAACAATCCGCGTTTCCTCCCCGATGCACAAGTGGAGATGCAGATAGACAAGGGCGACTGGCAGGCGATGTATGCCGACACTTTCTCCATCGCGCAATACGGCGGAGCGACAGGCTATTATTTCACGGCAGACAAACTGTTACGAGCAGGCGAGCAGGTCGCTTTTCGGGTACGTCATCCTCGTTTTCAGCAAGTAGCAAGCGTTTCTCAACAGATACCGTTTGCACCGCAGGCAACCATCACCGTATTGCCCGACTCCTATCGGGAAGGAGACATCCGTTTTCTCGGCTTTCAGGTAAACCTGCCTGCCTATCGCGGCGACACCTCGCATTTCTACCGGTTCAAAGCCACTACCTACCTTACCAACCACGAGGAATACCAAGACCCCGATACCAGTTTTCATTATACATGGCAAGAGTCGTATTCTTATACTTACTCCTGCGATATGCGCATGATGACCTGTCAGGAAATCAATAAAAGCCTATCGAAAGGGTATTACGGGTCTTCCCTCGGACTGTACGCACCCGCTTCCCACGCGCCCATTCCATTTCGGTTACTGGCATTGCAATGCAATCCCCAATACCCCACCCCTCAACGAATAGGGTACGATTCTATTTGGACGGATATTGACTCCATCATACTCAATGTAGAAACGGTAACCCGCGATGAGTATTTACATTGGGCGAAGTTGCTGCAAGGAAAGCACATCTATCAGTCGACACCGGACTTCTTCCGCGAAAAGACCGGCGACAACAATGGTATTGGAAACATTGTAGAGGATGTGCAAGATATATTCGACGAGATGGGAAACATGGAAGGAGTGCAACTATACGACAACGTGGAAGGCGGCATCGGGCATGTCTCTGCCGTCAATTCATCTACCTATATATTCTACCCGGATTCTAACCAATGACCACTGTCGCCTTTTGCAAAGCACCGGGGCGCGGGTGTATCGCCTGCTTGTCCGGGTGCGTAGGCATCCTCGCCTGCTATAAACAGCGAAGCGGTCTAACATCTAACAGCGAAGCGGTCTAACATCTAACAGCGAAGCGTTCTAACTTCTTTTTGAGGTAGC
>CAMFEN010000155.1 GCA_945949375.1 uncultured Bacteroidales bacterium
CACGGTGGCGCCGCTGGTGAACCTCTGGGGCTTCGGCTAGAAAGCATCGGTGAGGGTGTCTTGGTTGTGGTTGATACGGGAGATGACCGATGCACTGTTGAACATGCTCAGCGAGTGGTCGAAAGCGTCAAACGCCGCCAATATGCTGTCGTGCAGGTCTGCGCCTGCTTGGTATTGGATATTGTAATACGTGCCGAATACCATCCCCTTGTTGGCAAAATACGCCGCCGCAGGCTGCGCTTTCTGCCGCCAGCCGAACGCTGCCAGCAGCACGATAGCCAATACCGCCGATAGGACAATGGATATTTTCTTTGCTTGAGACATAAGAGGAATTTACGATTTACGAATTGCTATGCTGATCGAATAATTTTCAAATTTTCAAATTGTTAATTTTCAAATTTATTTAGGCAATAATATACATGTTGACCTCGGCAATTCAAAACTGAGTTATGTCGCCCCGTTGGGGCTTGCATTGCGGGTGATATTCTTTTTTCGTAGTGTTTGCACCCTACGCTAATCTATTTCGCCCCGTTGGGGCTTGCATTTGATAAATAACGTGGGTCAACTCGTATATCATTACCTTTATTTCAGGTACACTCCGCACGAGATATTGGCGTTGAGCCGTTGTTCCCCCGGCTCGGTAGCGCTCCAGCGGATGTTCTCGCGGCTGATACGCCATGGGTTGAGCATGAGGTCGGCAGACAGATGTAGTCCGCAATGCGCACTCAGCGACCAATCTTTGCGCAGGGTGAGTGCGATGTTGTTCACGGCAAAGTCGCCTTGATAGCCGGTGTAGAGACTCTTCCACGGGGTCATGCCCAGTCGGGCGGAGAGCGTCATGTCGTAGGGTAGGACGAAGTCGTAGCCTAATTCCAAGTACGACGACCACGCGCGTTTGACAGTGCCATCGTCCAGCAGGTAGCCGTCGCGGCTCGTGAAGCGCGTGCACCAGAGTATGCTCAGCGGCAGTTTGCTGCTCACCTTGTAGCCCGCGCGCAACTCCGTGGTGTTGCCAGGCTGCCCGGGCGCGGCTTGCTTAAAATCGAAGAGTCCCGTGCCGTCGAAATAGCACATGTGGATGACGAACAGCCGAAAGCCCCAGCGCGAGAAGCCCACGGAGATATCCACCTCGGGCAGGAATCCCTGAAACGCCCAATCGGTGCTGCCCACGTTCCACCACATGTCCACAAACAACCCGCCGTAGCCCACGTTCGCACTCGCCTGCACGCTCGGTCCGCCTACGTACAGCCCGCGCCAGATATAGTTGGCAACGAGGTTGACATCTGCGCCGTAGGTCAGCCCCAGCTGCTTCGGGTGCTCATCCAGCCAGCGCGATTTCACTATGGTATTTGTGGTGCTGTCCAGAGTCTGCGCCTCCTTGTTTGTTTTCACCGCAGGCGAGACGCCTGCGTCCCTGGTGGCAAGTGCCTCTAATGAAAAAAGGAAAAGCATTGCCCCTACGCATAGCGCATGAGGAAATGCTTTTGAAATGTTGCGGTACATAGCTGCAATCTTTAGTCTCCGCAAAAGTCTTCGGATGTTCTTATAGTCCTTTTTGTGCTACCCAAGCGAGGCGGAGTGCCACGTCAAGGATACGGGTGTCGGTCAGCGTTACGATGCCACCCTCAGGACCGGGCTCGATATGATAACCTGCCTCCTCGTTTCCTTCACCTTTGAAGAAAGCGCGAACTGCATCGGGTTGCATACCAAGTTCCTGTGCGATGGCATCCATACTGCCATGTGGGAGACTGTCTTTTACCTCGCGGAGGCGGTCAAATGTTGTACGAATCATAAGTGTGTCGTTTTTATGGTTAATGTATGTTATTTTCTTTTGCGCTGCAAAGGTACGAAAAACTTTTTATATAGACAAATGTTTGGGTGAAAAATTTGTAATAATTTCGTAATAGGTAATAAGTAATAGGTAATATGCGCAGTGAGATATTACTTAATTACAGCCCGAAGGGCGAATTACTTATTACCTCGCGCAGCGAGTTGCCGTATCTCCGTGCTGGAGATGTCAAAATACGGAGCACCTTCCAGCATGATTATCTGTGCGTTAGGCGATGATACTTGATACTTGAAACTTGAAACTTCTTTGGGAACTTGTTCATCTGCCGCTTCCCGCCTCGGATACACGAAGATGCGGTAATTCGCCACGATATACTCCCACTCTCGCCATCGGGGCAGAATCCGGAGGTTATCCTCGCCGATGATAAGGCTGAAGGTATGCTGCGGATAGGCTGCGGCTAAGGCGCGCAGGGTGTTGGCGGTGTAGGACGGTCGCGGCAGATGGAACTCAAAATCGCTTGCCACCACGTGCGGAATCCCCCTTATCGCTTTCCGTACTCCCGCCAGCCGCACCTGCTCGTCGGCTAACTCGCGGCTGTCTTTGAGCGGGTTATTGGGCGACACCATCATCCATACCTCGTCCAAGTCGGTGTGCTCCGCCATCCACTTTACCAATCCCACATGCCCAAAATGCACGGGATTGAACGAACCGCCGTAGATACCAATCTGCATGTTTTTTTCTGATGATAGTTGTTGTGGTGGGAAGATAGTGTTATTGAATGTGGAGGTATTTGTGGGTTTGTAGTGAGAGTCGCCATTGTGGGTGGCAGAGGATGTATCGTATTACTTGGTCGGTGTTTTGGCAGGAGCATGGCTGCAAGAAGTGGTGTTTCGCTTGGATGAGTTGTAGCCATTGCTCGGGGTTGGTCTCTTCTGTGAGCACTACTTTCAGTTCGTCAGCGTGGGAGATTGCGAGGCGTGTGCCCAGCTTCGGTGAGCATGTTACCCAATCGATTCCGTCAGGTAGCGCGAGGGTGCCGTTGGTCTCGATGCAGATAGGCATTCCCGTAGTGTGTAGGGCAGTTAAGAGGGCGTCATCTACCTGCAAAGCGGGTTCTCCGCCGGTGAGGATGATGAGAGGGGAGGGGGTAGAGTTTAGAGTTGGGAGTTTAGAGTTTAGAGTTGAGAGTTTAGAGTTTAGCGTTGAGAGTTTGGGGTTGAGTTCTTTTACTGCTGCCACGATCTCTTCTGCACTCATTTCCTTGTAGTCCGCAAAATCGGTGTCGCAGAAAGGACATCGCAGGTTGCAGCCGCTGAAGCGCACAAAGACGGCAGGCGTACCCGTATGGTAGCCTTCGCCTTGCAAGGAATAGAATATCTCGTTGATACGATACATAATGGATTAAAGCCCGCTACGCTGAAAGATAAAGGATAAAAGACTTTCTTTGGATAAAGGATTAAGGACACAGGATAAAAGACTAAATAGTTTCGACTCTGAAACTCAGCGGACGAAGGTAATAAGTCCTTCATCCTGTATCCTTCATCCTTAATCTTTTTCGTAGATTGCGATATTGCCTTCGGATTCTTGTACGGACACTTTGTAGCAGTTGTCCACATGGTCGCATATCCAGCGGGCGATGTTCTCCGCCGAAGGGTTAACATCCAGCACTTCGTTGATGTACTTGTGGTCGAAGGTGCTTTTGACAATCCGCTTGATGTGGGTGAAGTCGGTTACCATGCCGTCTTGGTTGAGTGTTTCTGCCTTGCAGAAGACGGTGATGACCCAGTTGTGCCCGTGCAGGGCTTCGCACTTGCTTTCGTAACTGAGGTTGAGATTATGTGCCGCCGAGATGGTCAGCGTTTTTTGAACGTAGTACATTTTTTATAGATTATAGTTATCCTATGTTTTTAGGGCATTGGTTTCTTAATCCTTAATTCTCATAGACTGTATTATCGTCGATTCCGGCTTCTCGTAGTGCTTCTATTCGTTCGGTGCAGGTGCCGCATTTGCCGCAGTGGTGCTCTCCTCCTTTGTAGCAACTCCACGTCTCGCTGTAGTCGATGCCGAGGGCTTTGCCGCGGCGTGCGATGTCGGCTTTGGTGAGCGAGGTGTAGGGTGTGAAGAGGCGCACGCCGTTGTAGGTGCCGGCTTGCACAGCGTTGTCCATCGCTTGCACGAAGGCGGGGCGGCAGTCGGGGTAGATAGCATGGTCGCCGGCATGGTTCGCCATCATAATCTGCTGCAAACCATTGTCTTCGGCTAACCCTGCCGCTACTGCCAACATGATACC
>CAMFEN010000156.1 GCA_945949375.1 uncultured Bacteroidales bacterium
TCGGCGCGGGTGCCGAACTCGGGGTTGATGGCGCAGTAGTCGATGATAGAATAGTAACTGCCGAGCGTGCCTTTGCGCGTGAGTACGCCGATAGGCTGGCAAGGCATCACCCAGATAATGTCGATACCCGCTTCTTTCAGTTCGGGCAACACGCCCTCTGCTGCGGCAAATGTCCCTTCGGGGGTCAGTTGGCGGGTATTGAGTTCGTAGATAGTAGCATCGTATGCCCAGTCGGTGTGGGTCTTCGGCTGCTCAGGTTGGCAACTCATCCCTATCAGCGCAACGGCTGCAAGGAGAAAAAGAGAAATGCGTTTCATAGTAATTTTGGATTAAAGATTAAGGATAAAAGTCCATAGATTACTCTATGCTATACGACAGTGAGTCGAGGTCGATAGTTACGCGCACGCGCTCGCCGAGGTAGATACGGTCGAATACCAAGCGGCTGTCGGTCGCCTCCACAGGGATGTAGTCGCCATAGAGTAGCGGCATTGAGTTGCGGCGCAGGCGGATGAGGTCTTGCACCTCTTGGCGGAATGCCTGCTCGCGTTCGGTCAGTCCGCCGAAGCGCATCATCTGTCGGTTATCAGGGTCGTTCGCGCCCGCTTGCCCATACTCATCGCCTTGGTAGATACAGGGGACACCCGGAATCGTCAGGTTGATAACCTCCAGCAGCATCGCCGCTTTGTAGGCTGCCTCTTCGCGGGCTGCGTCGCCGTCTGCCGTAACACCCACCTCGCGTGTCCAGCCGGCGCGTTTGTCGTTCTCATCCCAGCGAACGGCACCGCCTGCCAAAGAGATGAAGCGGCACTTGTCGTGGTTGCCCGAGATATTTCCCATCGTGTGGTGGGCTCCGTAACTTGCCAACGACGCCTCAATGGTCTCTGCCATACGGCGCATTGACTGATTTGGCTTGCCAAGCACATCAATAGCGGTATGGTAGATGTTGAAATCGAACTGCGCGGGCAGCATACCCGTCTTCACGTATGAGCCGATGAGTTGGTTGTCGCCGTATGTCTCGCCAATCATCCATATATGCCTGTCAGGAAAGCGCAATGCCATTTTCTGCCCGAGCATGCGCCAGTAGTTCAAGGGGATATGTTTGCAAGCATCGTGGCGGAAGCCGTCGAGGTCGTAGTTCGCCAACCAGTAGAGGGCGGAGTCGGTCATAGGCTCGCACACTTCCTCGCGCTCGAGGTCAAGCGTCGGGATATGGACATCGAACCATGTGGTCAGACGCGCCTCGTCCCACAACTCGAAGTTGCGGCGTCCGTCGGGCAGGATAGAGTCGGTGTGCCAAGTGGGGTGCTCTTGCAGCGTAGGGGACTCGATGTGCATGTGGTTAGCCACATAGTCGAGCACCACATTCATATTGTGTGCATGCGCTGCGTCAAGCATTGCCTTGAACTCCGCTTCGGTGCCGAAACGCTGCTCCAGCACAGTGATATAGATAGGCCAATAGCCGTGGTAGCCGGAGAACTTGGTATAGGGCTTCGTGGGGTCGAACTTGTTGTCGAAGGTGCCATCGGGCTTCTGCTCGAAGTCGTACTTGCCCCAAGCCGTCCACGGGTTCTGGGTGATAGGTGAAATCCACAGGGTAGTTATCCCCAGTTCATCGAACCAACCTTCGTTGATACGCTTGGTGATACCTGCGAAGTCGCCGCCTTGGTAGTCCACGATATCCAGCACCTCGGGGGAGTTGAGTTTCCGGTCGTTGGCGGTGTTGCCGTTCTCAAAGCGGTCAATCATCAGGGAGTAGAGCACCTGCGCGTTGTCGTCGTGGCGGTTGAGTTGCGCCACATTGGTTACAGGTGCACCGTCCTGCAAGGGGATGAGTAGGTCGTTATAGAGATAGGTGTCGTCTTCGGCGTACACGCGCAAGAACGCACGCCCCTTGTTGCATTTCGCCAACTCTCGGCTCTCGCTCAAGCGCAACGTCCAAGAACCGTCGCTGTTCGCTATCCATAACTCATCTTCCACAGCGAGGTTCTGCAGTAGCACCATGAAGCGCGGGTTTGCCACCGCCTCCGTAAAGCGCACCGTCAAACGGCCGTCTTCGTACTTCTCCGACACCAGCGCGGGCTTCACGGGCTTATTCGGCAACACGGGAACGACAACACCTTCCTTGCTGTCGAACACCACCAGCTCTTGGATGTTGTTGTCATGATTCACGAGCAACATCTGCTCGGGCAGCACTTGTCCGGGTGCACAGGCGTCCACGCCTGCTGAACTACAGAGTGCTTCATGACCCGCTGGCAGAATCACTTCCAACCGCTCCGAGGCTATCCAATCTAAGTCCGCTACCTGACCATTCTGCGCCATCAATAGAGGCAGATAGTCGGTAGTGTAGATTTCGGTGGTGTCCGCCACCATACGAACAGGTTTGATGGGCTCGCCCATAGCAATCTGCTCTACGGGTGTCTTGCTATTGGCGCACGATGCCAGCAACAAAGGCAAGGTCAAATAAAGAATGTGTTTCTTCATGTCGGTTGGTTAATTGATTTCTGCTGCAAAGTTACACTCTTTTTTTCAAATATGCAATACCAATGTGCTTATTTTCGCAAAAAACAAGCCTAAAAACGCCAAATAATGTTGTAAAACATATTATTGAGAGTACCGCAAATCATATTCTCCTTCCTGAATTAATGAGTAATTATACGAATAATTATATGTTAAAGAAAACATTAGGACTTTTGGGAAATTTTTGTTGAAATTACCTATTGTGTAAATCCTCTGCCATCTGCTCTATTTTGGCTTTCTGCACCGCGCGCTGTGCACGCATGTCGTTAATAGAATCCACTTGCGTGGTGTCCTCAGGATTAGGCTCACACCACCCTCCATCCGACTCAGGAGCATAATACGGAGCATAGCATGCCACCACCGTGAAACATACGCCCGTCGCCATCAAGAGGCGAATGCCGCCACGCAACCACTTTTCCCATTTCTCACGAAGTTCCTTCTCTTTCATAATCTCTTCATTATTTTGATTGATTTCGGCTGCAAAATTACTGCTTTTTTACCACATACACAAGCCAAGAGGGTGGAAAAAAGCAGTACATAACGTATTGATAATCAATAATAGGGGTGGAAAAATTCCTTTCCACCCCCTCCTTTCACCTTTTATTGCCTCGTTTTTACCTCTATATCTTGCGCCATCCGCTCTTCATCCGAAATCAGATAAATAGTATAAATACCGTTTTTATCTATATGCACTTGCGCGGAATCTTGCACCGTCTGCCGCACAATCACCTCGCCGGTAGCCTTCTCCACTATAAACATCTCCATCGCTTTATCGTAATTAGTAACTACATGTAGCCACTCCTTTTGAAAATCAAAGCGGAATCGCGTGGGCGGCTTCGGATCGGTATGGTCGGTAGGCTTACTATCATCATTGTCCATCGGACTACACCCGACCACCATTCCCCCAACCAACAATAACAAGCAAAAACGTATTATTCTATGCTTCATATCTTTGCACAAATTAATGAACAATTACACGATAATTATATGTTAAAGAAGAAAATATTTGAACAATTTTTGAAAATATTTGTTTCAAAAAAAAGAAAAGTTCTTGTTTATTTTCTCGTCATTATTGTAGATTTTTGTAAACTAAGACACCAGATACTCAATCAAAAACGCCCGCAGTTGCGTGTTGCTCGTCCCCAATTTCTTCGCGGTATTGCTACGCAACTTCGGCACACTTGACACTGCGCGATGTATGGTCTCTGCTATCTCCGAGCGCGAAGCGTCAAACAGCGTCAGCAGACAGATACGGAAATCCTGCATATCTATCCCATACTGCTCATGCAACCTCGTATAGATATTAAATAAATGGCTATCCGCTTGTTGCGTCAACTTTTTCTCGTCCTGCCAAATAGGATTGCCTATAGCAAACAGCGGCTTCTTTTGGCTCAGTGTCGTCTCCATGGCTTCGCTCTTTTGCTGCAAATGCACTGCCTGCGCCTGCGTCATGTCATGCAACTGCTGCGTCAAATCGCTCTCATGCAGATCGGAAGAGCACACGTCTGAACTCCAGTCA
>CAMFEN010000157.1 GCA_945949375.1 uncultured Bacteroidales bacterium
AGTGGTAATCCATGATAGCCGCCCATTCCATCTCGGCTTGGTCTTCCAAGCCCGCCATCTTCGCTGCCACCACGCGCTCCAAGGCGTTGGTTGTCTTGCCCATAGCAGACACCACCACCAGCAACTCGCCTTCCGTCCGAGCCACTATCTCACAAAGATTGCGCACACCTGCCGCATTCTTCACCGACGCTCCACCAAACTTAAATACTTTCATCTCAAATCTCACTGGGGACGCAGGCGTCTCGCCTGCGGTAAAAACTACAAATTCGCCATCCGAATAGCCGTATAAGCACCTTCCACGCCTTTGTTGCCTAATCGTCCTCCTGCTCTGTCAAGCGCCTGCTGCTTGTCCAGCGTGGTCAGCACGGAGAAAATCACGGGCACATTCCCCTGCGCGTTCAGTATCGTTACGCCCTGCGTAACCGACTGACATACATAGTCAAAATGCGGCGTATCTCCCTGTATCACACAGCCTATCACCACGATAGCGTCCATGTCAGCATACTCGTCTATCATCCGCGCCGCCGCGTAGGTCAACTCCACAGTCCCGGGCACATGCTGCACCAAGATGTTGTCCTCCTCCACGCCATGCTTACGGAACGTGTCTATCGCCCCCTGCGCCAACGCAAACGTTATCTCCGAGTTCCAGTCTGCCACAATAATTGCGTAACGCTGACGTTTCAGCACGTCAGCGTTAGGCAATGTGTTCGCATCATATTTCGACAAATCCGTCGTCATAACTTATTGAGCGATAGCAATATACTTATCTATGTCTTGCGCCTCGGTCGAAGCGGGATAGTCTGCCTTCACTTGCTCAAAGGCTTTCTTCGCAGCACGCTTGTCGCCCTGCTCTAAATAGACGATACCGGCTTTCTTCAGGCTCATCGGAGCAATCAACTCGTTGCCCGACTTTGCAGCAGCCTCAAAGGCAGACACTGCCTTGCCATACTCGCCCAACTCCACGTATGCGTCGCCCAGCAACTGCGAAGCGGCGGGGTCTATCGTCAGGTCTTTTGCGGAGAACTTCTTCAGATACTTCGCTGCGTCCTCATATTCGCCCAACTGATAGTAGCAGATTCCTGCGTACAGCGCAGCCAGTTTGCCGGTCTGATACCACGAATAGTCATCCGCAATCTGCTCAAAACCAACGCATTCTGCGTCATCGCCGTGCAACGCTTTCTCAAAGTCGCCTGCCATGAAATACACCACAGCCTTGGCGTTCTCGTTGCTTGCCTCCACGGCTTTGGGTTTCAGCACGTACTGGTTCAGCGCGATGATACCCATCACCACCACTACTACTGCCAACACAATCCAACTCAGCAGATTAGCGTTTTTCTCAATCCAAAGACCTGCTGCCGACAAACTCTCGTTCACTTCTGCCAGATTCTGGTCTTCCTTCTTAAAATCTTCTTTCTTTGCCATAATTATTTTGATATTTTATATTTTCAATAGATATTACTTATTTTTATCTGTTCAATAGATATTACCTGTTTTATGCATTCAACATACATCGCCCATTCGACTTCCCTCAAATAAGCGTGCAAAGATACTACTTTTTTCCGATATACACAAATTATTTCGCTTTTTTTTCACTTTTGTTAGATTCTCGTCTTTATTTTCCTTTGATGTCTAAGCCCAATCGAAATTTCCATAATCCACCATCAAACGACTATCAATCACCCTCCCCCCTTATAGCAAACGTACACCCCCACTTATAGCATATACACAATCAGCAGTCAATCTCGAAAAGAACTCGAAAAAAGGACGAAAAAAGGTCGAAGAAAGGTCGAAGAAAGAACGAAGAAAATACGCAGAAAGAACGAGTAAAAGACAAGTCAAACACGGCAACGAGACGGCAACGACACGGCAACAAGTCGAAAGAAAGAGCAGAGAAGAAGCAGACAAAGAGCAGAGAAGAAGCAGAGAAGATACTGGGGACGCAGGTGAACCATCCCGACAAGTCGGGCACGTTTAGCCTGCGCTCAGCATCATAAAGGAGGGGTGGTCGGAAGTACTATCCCGATTTATCGGGAGCCGCCCCAAAGAATAGAAAAGACAACATCAAACTAAAAAGCCCCAACGGGGCGACATAAACCAGCATAGGGGCTCGCCCCTATGTATAAACTCCCTACAAAAAAACTCCCCCGCCCCGCTTCGTTTATCCCGACCTGTCGGGACGGGGAGGGGCAGGGGGCGGGGTATTGCAATAAATACTAAATATCATTTCTATAAGTTTATCTGTTCAATACCGCAAGTGAATCAATATCATATGCCAATTGTTTTGTAAACAATTCCGCACCATGATAATTCAAATGGATTGCATCGATAAAGTAACTTGTATCCATGCATATTGGCATTTCGCGGTAATCAAGTATTGGTACATCGTATCTTTGGCTTACAGTTTTGTAGAAATCCATAATTGTATCAAAAGAGGGTGAAAGGTTTTCCGTTACTTTATGATATATTGGAGAGAAAACCATGATACATTTTACCCCTTCCTCTGTAGCGTTAGCAACTATTTCCTCAAAAATAGATGCTATAGTGTCATTATATAAAACATCAATACTTCCCTTTTCTTCTAATGTTTTATCAAGCGTCTCTCCATGCCACTCAATAGGATTTTTCGTCCACCCTTTATATTGTTTCCCATGTAGATGATATATTCCCAAAAACTCACTCAGTCCTAATCCTATATACTTGTAATTTCCACGGTATCTGTAAAGAGGAACATGAGTATCCAGCCAAGAAAAATGGTTAATATCCAATATCGTTTGCACTATACTATCTTTTATATATGGATAGTACTGTTCTCTTTCAAATCCTAACGTCCCTGGTCCTAATTCTATATGGTCAATATTCAGTAATAATACCTTTGGAGCGTTATTATTTCGCCTATACAATTTATATCGTATATCACTTATTCTATATGTTTGCCCTGATACGCTTATATTTCTACTATTGCATCCTAATATAGAATCTAAATAATATGGATTATAGCCACAAGCACCACGTGAGTTTCCCAAAATCAAAATGTCATTGTTACAAACATCGTGCATAACAACATTCATCGTCTCTAAATGATTTTTAGGTGTATGCTGCAAGCCTAAACTAATCATATAATCTAAGCCGACAAATATAACCAAAACGCAGATAATACTTACGCCCACTCTAATTAAAAATTTATACATACTCAAAATTGGAAATATATAAATGTTTCTGCTTGTTCTCCAAATATAACAATCATTAAAATAAAAATGATATACACACACCAACGTACCCAATGTTTCTTAGGTAACGTGTATAGTCCATGAGGGTAGATGCGATTTTTCCACTCAACATATAGCAAAACTAATAAAATAAAAGGAATTGGGACAATAAATGTTGGACTTATAATGTATGGAATACTAAATAGACTGATGTTGCACATCCCTTGCACATATTCCAAAAATTGAGATATACTTTCGGCGCGGAAGATAATCCAGCCGAAGACTACGAGGGCAAAGGTCAGCAGTATCTTTGGCAGGTCGCGCCAAGTGGGAGCGTCCATATACTTGCGATTCTTACCCGTCAGAATCAGCGGCAGGAACAGCAACGCATGATACGCGCCCCACAGCATGAACGTCCAGTTTGCACCATGCCAAAACCCGCTCAGAAGGAATATCACAAACGTATTCCGCACCACAATGGCTTTCTTGTACGCCTCGGGATGACGAGCATAGAGTGGCACCTCCGGTCGGCTTCCGCCCAACGGGATATACACATAATCGCGGAACCATGTCGTCAGCGAGATATGCCAACGACGCCAAAACTCCGCAATGTCGCGGCTGAAATATGGCACGTTGAAGTTGCGCATCAACCTGATACCAAACAACTTCGCCGTACCGATGGCTATATCCGAATACCCCGAGAAGTCGCCGTAAATCTGAAACGTGAACAGCACCACCGCCAGTGCCAGCGTGCTGCCCGACTGCTCACCTATCGAGCCGAAGACCGTATCCACATAGGTCGCGCAGTTGTCCGCCACCACTATCTTC
>CAMFEN010000158.1 GCA_945949375.1 uncultured Bacteroidales bacterium
CCTACACGACGCTCTTCCGATCTGTGCTGCTGGAGGTGGAGGTGCTTTTTCATGCTGTGTATGGCTTGAGCCTTGATGTGCAGAATATCGACCCTCAGTACACGGTTGGGGACTTGGCTCGTCAGCGTCAGGAGACGATAGCCCGCCTGCAATCAGAGGGCATCTTCGACATGCAGCGCATGCTCTCCTTGCCCACGCTGACTCGTCGGCTGGCGGTGGTCTCCGCGGGCGACGCAGCGGGCTACGGTGATTTTGTACACCAGTTGGAGGAGTCGGCTTACCGTTTCTCGCCCACCCTCTTCCCTGCTGCTATGCAAGGCGACCGCGCGGCACAGTCTATCATCCATGCGTTGGAAGCCATAGCGTCGGTGGAGGAAGAGTTTGACGCGGTGGTGATTATCCGCGGTGGCGGTGCAAGTTCCGACTTGACTTGCTTTGATGACTACGCGCTGTCAGCCCATTGCGCGCAGTTTCCGCTTCCTATCCTCTCCGGCATAGGGCACACGCGTGATGTGAGCGTGGTGGATATGGTGGCATATCAGTGTCTGAAGACTCCCACGGCAGTAGCGGCGTTTCTGGTATCGCGCATGGAGGAGCAGAAGTTGCGCATTGAGCAATGGCAGCGGCGTCTTCAGCAGACAGCAGTGCGCCAGGTATTACTTCGTCAGCACCGCGTGGAGCAGGCTGCGCAAGGGCTGACGAACAGCCTGCGGATGATGTTGCTTAGGCAGAATAGCCGCATCGCGATGCTGGGTCAGCGGGTGGAGACCCTCAACCCCGAGCGTATCTATCGGCTGGGATACAGCCTGCTGCGCAAAGCGGGGAAAGTGCAGAAAAGTACCCAAGGACTTCAAAAAGGCGACCAACTCACCGCCGAGTTGGCAGACGGCACAATAACGGTAACTGTAACGGAATAAACAAGGCACTTTCGCCCTTCATCCTTCGTCCTTCATCCTTCATCCTTCATCCTTTATCCTAATTTATGCAATTCATTACGAAGCAACAGGTGTTGGGCATATTGTTGTTGGTGGTCATGACAGCCTCGCTGGAGTTGGTGGTTCATTGGTTGCCTTCTCGTCCTTCGTTGCCGGAAGATAGTGTCGTGCTTGCTGCCGTTGATGACTCGCTTGCGCATGGGCGTACCCACTACGGCTACCGCCTCGACGGGTTGTCTGTCCGTCTTTGTTTGTTCGACCCCAACACCGCCGATTCGGCGACGTTGGTGGCGGTTGGCTTTGCGCCTTGGCAGGCGCGTAATATGCTGCGCTATCGGTCGAAAGGCGGTATCTATCGTCGGTCGGAAGACTTGCGGAAGGTGTATGGTATGACAGATAGTATGTATGTTGCGCTGCTGCCTTATATCCGGATAGACTCCTCGCTGTTTGTCTTATCTTGCGACAGCGCGAGTAGGCTCGCTGTCAGTCAGCCCAAGCGGGACACGGTGGTGGAACTCAACAGCGCGGACACTGCATCGCTGCGAGCCATCCGCGGCATAGGTGCAGCCACCGCTCGGGTAATCATCCGCTACAGAGAGGAGTTGGGCGGGTATGTAGATACCGCGCAACTGCGTGAGATAAACGCATACTACGACTATGTGTTCTGGTCGATACCGTGGGACAGCATCATGCCTCATGTGCGTGTGTGCACGGACTCGGTGCGTTTGCTGCGGGTGAACAGCATGTCTGTGAGGCGACTGTCAGCGCATCCCTACCTGCGGTTCGAGGATGCCAAAGCCATATACACGCTGCGCCGAAACCGCTTCAGGCTGGATAGCATAGGAGAACTGAAGGCGCTACCTACGCTATCCGACTCGGTGATAGAGAAGATAACGCCCTATCTATCGTTTGAGTAGGGTAAACGCCTTTGAAGATTTGTATTAAGGGATACGACCTACTTTTCAGTCCGCGCGACCACCCATATACTCACCTCGTACAAGCAGTAGAGCGGCACGGTAACCAGCAACAGCGTGAAGATATCCGCCGTAGGGGTAATAACCGCTGCCAAGATACACAGCACTACAAATGCATGTTTGCGGTATTGCGTCATCATCGGCTTATCCACTATACCCAACTTCGCCAAGAAATACGCCACTATCGGTATCTCAAACAATATCCCCATCAGTAGCGACAGCACCAGCAGCGTGGAAATATACGACCGAAGCGCAATCTGATTGACCACCGCCTCCTGCACCTGATAGGTACTCAGAAATCGAAAAGCAAACGGAAAAATTACGAAGTAGTTGAGCAACACGCCCAGCGCGAACAAAAATACTCCACAGATAATCAGAAGAATAGAGTATCGCTTCTCCTGCCGATAGAGTGCCGGGGCAACAAACCCGTACAACTGAATCAGCAGGTACGGGAATGCTGCAATACAACCGACAATGAGTGCCACCTGCAGGTGCACCATGAACTGCGAAGCCAACTCTGTGTTGATGAACTGCGCTTGGAAATCCCCCGGGCAGAGCGACCGCCATCCCGTCCATTCTGCCAATCGGCATAGCCACCGATAGAGCACAAAGTCTGCCTCCGACGGCGCGAATAGCACGGCAAACAGCGTATCCTTAAAGCAGAACGCCCCTATCGCACATATCGCCCACACACCTATACATCGGAAGAGCACTTTTCGGAACACCTCCACATGCTCCCAAAAGGTCATCTGTTCCTCAGGCTTGTTCCCCATGCTGCTCCTCCGAAGGCTGAGAAGGTATCTTATCCTTCGGCTCTATTGGTTTCTTTATATCTTCTTCCATCTCGTGCATGCCTTGCTTGAACGACTTAACTCCTTTTCCCAAACCGCGCATCAGTTCGGGAATCTTCTTGCCACCGAACAGCAACAACACTATCAGCACGATGAAGATTATCTCAGGTGCTCCTATCATAAGTAACATACTATCAACAATTTAATGGTAACACATAAAACAAGTATCCCACCAGCAACCAAAGCGCAACCAAACAAACAGCCGCACCAATGGCTGCTGTGCTGCCTATCTTGTTGAGCCTGCCGCCTTGCCGCCAAAGCCACACAGCCAACCATACGCTCAAACCTATTGAGATAAGGCTCAGCACTGCCAACAGAATAACCGCGCTCATACCGGCGTAACGAGACTAATCTCGCAGGTGTCGAAGTTAATCTCCCAGTGCCCGTCTTGGCTGCCTTCCCAGCGGTATTTCTCCGCCATCGTGTCCCACCACTGCTGGAACTTACTGCCGGTCTCACCCATGTCGCGCACCAGTTTCTCGTACAACTCGCTGTTGTCGGCGGTCAGTATCTTTGCCAACTCGCTCAGTCCGTTTTTGCGCTCGAAGAGTGCCTGAATGGCGTCTTTCTCTTCCGCGCTCACTTTGCCTATTATCTTTTTCATAAATATATATCCCCCCGAATCTCGAGGCTGTTTAGAGTTAGTGATTAGTTAGTGATTAGTTAGTGATTAGTTAGTGATTGCTCTACCTTCTCCCTGCCTTTATCGAAACTATCGACAGCGGCAGCATAGAGGCAACCGCTCTACCATTCTTCCTTTACCTCAAACGGGTCGAGGTAGTCTATCTCCTTTATCGCCCGATCAAAGACAAAGCCTGCGTCTGCCAGCGTTTGCTGTAACTCCCGCGCAGCGTTGCGCTCAAGGTGAGCCAACACGCATTGCTGGTGTGAGGGCGTGTTGTTGTCCCATGTCAGGCGCTGGTTGAGCCAGATACAGCGGTGGCAATGATACGCATCACATATCCGACACAACGGCGCGTGGTCTAACTGTAGTAACTGCTTGTTCGGAATAGCCAAACCGCTCTCCAAGTCGCCCACCGACCGCGAGGCGTCGCCCGTCTTGTGGTTCATACGGTTGCTCAGCCCCGCTTGCTCGTCGTAGTAGAACGCGGGGCAGAGATAGAACTTTCCATTGGGCGCCAGCGTGATATTGCTCACCCCTGCGCCGCAGTTGTGCATCTCGGTCAACTGCAAACGGTCGGTCAGGATGTTCACTTGCGGCTGCTTGCCCGCCTTGTATTGGTTAGCAAGCACTTCCGTCAAAGTCTTCAGTG
>CAMFEN010000159.1 GCA_945949375.1 uncultured Bacteroidales bacterium
GGCTCCGACAACCAAGTTGGGGCAGACCAATCTACTACCCATCAAGATGGGCAGACAATAGACGATAAGCAAGCCTCTCCGTCTTCCGTCAAGAAAGTATCCGTAGCCATTGAGTTGGTAGGGGGTGCAGCCACCAAACCAAAAGACGACAACACCTACGGCAACATCTCCGCCAACCTCCTTATCGGAAGCCACAACCTACTGCACCGCGGTATCTTCCTCGGCGGCAGCGTGGGCTACCTCGGCGCACTCTACACCACCACAGAGATCATACCGACCACGACCACACCCATTGTCAAGAAGACCACCACGGCATATAGTTTTCTTCCCATCGCCCTTGCTGCGCGTATTCCGCTGCTGCAGCAAAAGCATGCCCCGATGCTGGGTATGCAGTTGGGCTATGGCGTGGCGCTGAGCAAAGACTACCAAGGCGGGCTAAACGCCGGACTGAACATCGGTTACTGCTACCGCATCTCCGAGCGTCAGCGGTTGTATGTTGCCGCCGACTGTCAACTTCAGCAAGCCTTTATCAACACCACAGAGCATATTACCGACACAGAGGGCAACAAACATACATACACCCACCCCGCCGGACAATGCTTTATACAATACGGTGTTCGTCTGGGCATCTACTTGTAATCACACTCAACCATGAAAGAGCGTCGGACACATAGAGTAACCATCTCGCTGAACGACAGCGAGATGCGGGCGTTGCAACGCTACTGCGACAAATACACAGTGAAGAACCGCAGCAAACTCATTCGCGAGACGCTCATGCATAATATCCTCAAGCGCTTTGATCAAGACTCCCCCACCCTCTTCGACTAAGTAATTGGGTATTTCTATAATTTTCCCCATACATTTATTATTTTATATTGGGTATCTCCACTATAAAATACCCCTAATAAAAAAAAACAGGCGATTGCCTGTTTTTTTATTTTGTATAGTGTCTTGACAATTTGGGCTTATCCTAAATAGGTTTGGAGGATGTGGCTACGTTGTCCTGTATTGAGTTTACGGACGGCTTTCTCTTTGATTTGGCGCACACGCTCGCGGGTCAATCCCAGTTCTTCACCGATTTCCTCTAATGTTTTCTCGGGTGCTCCGATACCGAAGAATTTGCGCAGGATAGCCTCCTCACGCGGGGTAAGGGTTGCCAGAGCGCGGCTTATCTCCGTAGAAAGAGACTCATTGATGAGTCCGCGGTCGGCATTGGGGGAGTCCTCGTTGGGCATAACATCGATAAGGCTGTTCTCCTCTCCTTCTACGAAAGGCGCGTCCATACTGACATGGCGTCCTGACATGCGGAGGGTATCTGCAATCTTATCCACAGGTATATCCAACTCTTCCGCCAATTCTTCTGCGGAAGGTCTGCGCTCATGCTCTTGCTCGAAACGCTGGAAAGCCTTGTTAATCTTGTTAAGGGAGCCAACTTGGTTGAGGGGCAGGCGCACGATACGCGACTGCTCGGCAAGGGCTTGAAGGATAGATTGACGAATCCACCAAACAGCGTAAGAAATGAACTTGAAACCGCGCGTCTCATCGAATTTCTCCGCCGCTTTGATGAGTCCGAGGTTACCTTCGTTGATAAGGTCGGGGAGACTAAGTCCTTGATTTTGATATTGTTTAGCCACAGAAACGACGAAACGGAGGTTGGAGCGCACGAGTTTCTCTAATGCTCTGCGGTCGCCGTTGCGTATTCTGCCGGCTAACTCAACCTCCTCGTTTACATCGATGAGGGGCTCGCGCCCAATCTCCTGCAAGTATTTATCCAGCGATTGGGACTCGCGATTGGTAATGGATCTTGTAATCTTAAGTTGACGCATGGTGGAATTTGACAATCTGACAATTGACAATTTGAACAATTGAACATTGATAATTGGCAGTGATCCGGTCGGGATTCGAACCCGAGACCCACAGCTTAGAAGGCTGTTGCTCTATCCAGCTGAGCTACCAGACCATCGCTATTGGGGCATAGTACCACAAAAAGCGTGCAAAGGTACGAAAATAATTTGGACTGACCAAATTTTTTCGTACTTTTTTGCATTTTTCTGCTAAAGAGTGCCAAAATGGCAGTTTAGCGGGCTCTTTTTTGGGGCGTAGGAGTTCCTACGCGACACAGTTAGAGCAGCCCGTTGATAAGTTCTTGGAGGTCGCCTTTGCGGCAGGCACCGATGTGGCGATTGACGAGTTCACCATTCTTGAAGAAAAGCATGGTAGGGATATTCATGATACCATATTCCTCGCAAGTGTCGGGGTTCTCGTCCACATTTAGTTTGCCGATTAACACTTGTCCGTCAAACTCTGCTGCCAACTCATCCACGATGGGGAGCATCATCTTGCAGGGTCCGCACCACGGTGCCCAAAAATCAACCACAAGGGGTTTACCCTCTGCCAACAAATCCTTGATGTTGGAATCTGTAATTTCTAATACCATATTGTGAATAATTTGAAAATTAACTACTTATAATTTACTGCTTGTAATTTACCTACTTCCTTGCAGGCATGAGGCGTTTGATGGTGATGCGTTTCTGAGTGGGGCGGGCGAGGAGCACATCGGTCAGTTGGTCTTCCACGTAGGTCTGTATGGCTCTCTTCACCGGTCTTGCCCCGTTCTGCGGGTCGTAGGATTTCTCTATGAGTTCGCTTGTGGCTTCAGGGGTGAGCACCAGTTGGTGTCCGGCTTTCTTCATGCGCTCTTGCAGCAGCGAGACTTCAATATTGACAATTTGCGCCAGCGCTTCGCGCGAGAGCGGTCGGAAAGTGATGACATTATCGATACGATTGACGAACTCCGGCGGGAAAGTCTTCTGCAAGGCTTTGAGGAGCGTTTGGTTGGTGGTTTTCTCATCCAACTCATGTACTCCGAAACCGATGCCTGCGCCGAAGTCCTTCATCTGGCGGGTGCCGACGTTGGAGGTAAGGATGATGATGGTATTGCGGAAGTCCACGGTGCGCCCTTGTCGGTCGGTGAGCCGCCCCTCGTCCAGCACTTGCAAGAGGATATTGAAGATGTCGGGATGTGCTTTCTCTATCTCGTCGAAGAGGACGATGGAGTATGGCTTGCGGAGCACCGCCTCGGTCAGTTTACCGCCGTTCTCGTGCGCCACATATCCCGGAGGTGCACCCACCAGCAGCGACACGGCATGTTTCTCCATATACTCCGACATATCGAAACGTATGATGGCATCGCGGTTGCCGAACATCTCCTCCGCCAAGCATTGCGCAAGATAGGTCTTGCCTACGCCGGTAGGTCCGAGGAAGAAGAAGGTGCCGATAGGTCTGTGGGGGTCTCGTAAGCCCAACCGCGAACGCTGTATGGCACGGACAATAGTGTTCACAGCCTCGTCCTGCCCGATGACGCGTTTGCGCAGGATGGTATCCATCGTGCGTAGGCGCTCATGTTCGGCTTTCTGCACCCGTTGTACAGGCACGCCTGACATCATGGAGACCACCGCCGCCACGTCGTCGGGGGTGATGGTATGCGTCTCCTCCGTCTGTCCGCTCAGTGCCCACTCACGGGTGTGGGCTCTGGCGCCTGCCTCGTCCATCACGTCGATGGCTTTGTCGGGGAAGGCGCGGTCGGTGAGGTAACGCTCCGCCAAATCCACGGCGGCGCGCAGGCTCTCGTCAGGATAGGTAACATGGTGGTAATCCGCATAATGCTCGTTGAGCCGTCGCAGGATAGAGAGCGTCTCCTCCTTGGTCGTCGGACGAACAGACACTTTCTGGAAGCGACGCTCCAAGGCACCGTCTTTCTCAATAGAGGTACGGTATTCGTTGGTCGTTGTCGCCCCTATGCACTGCACTTCGCCCCGCGCGAGCGCGGGCTTCAGGATATTGGCTGCATCGAGCGACCCTTGTGCATTGCCTGCTCCGATGATGGTATGGATTTCATCGATGAAGAGTATCACCTCCGGGTGCTTACGCAACTCCTCGATGACGGCTTTCATGCGCTCCTCAAACTGCCCGCGATAGGTAGTACCCGCCACCATAGCGGCGATGTCCAATGCGACGATACGTTTGCCG
>CAMFEN010000160.1 GCA_945949375.1 uncultured Bacteroidales bacterium
CTGCTGAAGCGGCTTCCTGAGCGGTGCACCCCCGACGCGTATGTTTATGAGGTGCGTTTTCAGAACTTGCAAGAGGGGCAGTATCTGTATGGCACGCTGGCTGTGCCTCGGGGTGTGGATCCGCTACGAGGGGGGAATTCATCGCCTGTAAAGGGAGAGTCTTCTGTAGGCGGGGAGCGATACCCTGCTGTTGTGCTGTGGCCGGGAGCGGGTGTGAAGCCGCATCGCGGGGATGTGGATTATCTTCCGGCACATGGCGTTATCACGCTGGAGATGGGCATTAACGGCATTCCCGTGAACCTGCCGCAGCAGGTGTATGACGACCTGCGCGTTAATGCACTTCGCGACTACAACAGTATCCACCTTGACGAGCGTGATGCTTACTACTATCGCCGCGTCTATGCGGGTACAGTGAAGACCGTGGATTTCCTTTGCTCTCTGCCTTGCGTTGACACAGCGCGCATAGGTTGCTACGGGGGTTCTCAGGGCGGGGCGCTGACCATCGTGCATGCCGCGCTTGATCCGCGTATCAAAGCCGCAGCTGCCTCCTATCCTGCCCTTGCCGAGATAGCGGGATACGTCCGCGGCCGCGCCGCCGGATGGCCGAAATGGCGCGAACTGACGGAGGAAGAGCGGAAAGTGACGGAATACTACGATGTGGTGAATTTCGCGCGCTTTGTGCGCTGCCCCGTGTGGTTCATGCTCGGCTACAACGACCAAGTATGCTGCCCGACAAGTACGTATGCTGTTTATAACAGTTTGGCGTGCCCGAAGAGCCTGCTGCTGCCCCTCGACTGCGCCCACTGGATGTACCCCGAACATAAGCAACTGCGCGCCGAGTGGTTGGTGGAAAAATTGGTTAGACCCTTATTAGACCCTTATTAGAACCTTACTAAAGCCTTACTTTTAGCAGGGGGGATGCCGGTGCTCCCGAGCAACTATAAGCCGTCTATTTTATTTTAATTTGCATATTTCGAGAAAAAGCAGTAACTTTGCAGCCCGAACGAAAAAGGACGAACGATTGTGCATTTATTATTGAGTATATTGCTATCGGTTGGCGTGCTGTTGGAGAACCCGCTGACAGAGCAGGCGAACATCAGCGTGCTGGTGCGTAATATCGACACGCAAGAGACGATAGATAGTTACCGAGAAGAGAACGTGGTGCCACCCGCGTCGGTGATGAAACTGCTGACCACGGGCGCAGCATTGGAGTTGCTGGGGGCGGACTTCCGCTTCGTAACCACGCTGGAGACCTCCGCGCCGATAGAGGATGGGGTGCTGAAAGGCGACCTTTACATCAAAGGCTCGTGCGATCCGTCGCTGGGATTGCTGCTGGGCAGAGGTCGCGGCAACGGCTCGGTGCCGAACACTACAACTGCTTTCCTTTCGAAATGGGCGAAAGCCATTGCAGACGCAGGCATACGCAGGATTGAAGGCAGCGTAGTCGCGGATATGACATTGCTGGACGGCGATGCGGTGAACCCCGCGTGGCTGTGGGAAGATGCGGGCAACTACTACGCTCCGGGGGTGTTCGGTATCAACTACTTGGGCAACAGTCTGAATATAGTACTCAAGAGCGGCGAGGTAGGTAGCGTGGCGGAGGTAACGCGCATAGAGCCTTACTACCCCGACTTGCAACTGATTAACCATATCCGCTGCACACAGATCACCTACGACGGGGCGTTCGTACACGGGTTGCCGTACAGCCAAGAGCGCTACCTGACGGGCTCTATCCCCTCCAACCTCGGGGTGTTCGGGGTGCGGAGCGACATGCCCAACCCGGGTTTGCTGCTGGCGCAGCACCTGCAACGAGAGTTGAACGCGCGAGGGGTAACGGTATGCGAGCCGGCGACTTACATGGCGGACTACAACCCGCTGCTGCCGGCGAGGCGCGTGCTATATGAGCATAAGTCCGACTCGCTGGGGGTGCTGGTGGCGGAGTGTAACATCCATAGCAATAACCTGTTCGCGGAGGCATTGTATCGCTACCTCGGGCTGAACTACGGCAAGCCGGGCACGATACACAACTCCTGCGAAGTGGTGCGCGACTTCTGGAAACGGCGCGGCGTGGATATAGGCAATGCGCTCATCAAGGACGGTTGCGGACTAGCGCCGCAAGATGCCGTGAGTGCGGCAACGCTGGTGCAGTTGCTCACCTACATGGACGGCAGCAAGAACCGCGAGGTATGGCTTGCCTCGCTACCGGTGAGCGGCGAGAGCGGGACACTCCGAAGCCTGCTCGCTGGCACCTCGCTGCAAGGGCGCGTGCAGGCGAAGAGCGGCACGATAGCCGGCACGAAGAACTACGCAGGGTATATCAACCGCCCGAACGGCGAGCGATGGGTGTTCGCCATACTCGTCAACAGCGCCCCCTGCAAAGCCAAGAAGATACAAACCATCATCGAACGATACCTGCTGGCATTGTAAGAAAGAAGACCGCTACGCTGAAAGATAAAGGATGAAAGACTCAATAGCATCGACTCTGAGATTTTTTTAGCAGGCGAGGACGCCTGCGTACCCGGACAGCATCTTCCATCCTCATAGACAAAAGTAATAAGTCCTTTATCTTTCATCCTTTATCCTTCATCCATCAATGTATATTGAAGAAACCGATAGCACGAACAACCTGCTGAAAGCCGCTGTGGTGGCAGAAGCCGCGTGGCTGCGCGAGGAGCGCATACCCGTGGTGTGGACAGGCTTTCAGACGGCAGGACGCGGGCAGGCTGGCAACGGATGGGAAAGCGAGAGGGGGCAGAACCTGCTGTTCTCGGTGTTGCTTCGCAAGCCGCAGGTGGCGATAGCGGAGCAGTTCATGCTCTCCATGCTGGCGGCAGTGGCGCTGCGGGAGACGGTGGCGGAGGAGATAGGGGACGAGGGACTGACCATCAAATGGCCCAACGACCTCTATTGGGGCGACAAGAAACTGGCAGGGATGCTGATAGAGAACACGCTCGCGGGTGGAGAAATAGCCTATTCTATCATCGGCATAGGGCTGAATATCAACCAAGAACACTGGATAGGCAATGCGCCGAATCCCGTTTCCATGCGGTTGATTACAGGGCAATCCTACTCGCCGGAGAAAGTGCTCACGCGGTATATGATGCACCTGCAAGCATGGCTGCAACGACCGCAGAGCGAATGGCGGGAAGCCTACATGCAGCACCTCTACCGCCGCGAAGGATGGTGGCGATTCATAGAGCGCGAAGTCTCCCTCACCCCCACCATGAACGCCCAAACGAAAGATGGCGGTTTCCTCGCCCGAATAGAAGGTATAACCCCCGAAGGCGAATTGCTCTTGGAGCACGCCGATGGCATACACAAAGCATATCACTTCAAAGAAATAAGATATATATTATGACCTCTATTATCATTACCGGTGGCGCAGGTTTTATTGGCAGCCACGTTGTTAGGCTATTTGTGAACAAATATCCGGAGTACAGAATCATCAATGTGGATAAGTTGACCTACGCGGGTAACTTAGCGAACCTCAAAGACATCGAGGACAAGCCCAACTACCGCTTTGTGAAAGCGGATATCTGCGACTTCGACACCATCTATGCTCTGATGCAGGAGGAGCATGTTACGGGCGTTATTCACCTTGCTGCCGAGAGCCATGTGGATCGCTCCATCAAGGACCCCTTCACCTTCGCGCGCACCAATGTGCTGGGTACACTCTCTATGCTCCAAGCCGCTAAACTCTACTGGGAATCGCTGCCGGAGAAGTACGAAGGCAAACGCTTCTACCATATCTCCACCGATGAGGTGTATTGTGCACTGGAGCTGACGCACCCCGAAGGCGTTACGCCGCCGTTCACCACCAAAGCCTCCTCGGCACACCACGAGGCTTACGGCGAGGAGTTCTTCTTAGAGACCACGAAGTACAATCCCCACTCGCCTTACTCGGCATCGAAGGCGTCGTCTGACCACTTCGTGCGGGCATTCCACGATACCTACGGCATGCCTACTATCGTAACCAACTGCTCAAACAACTACGGTCCGTATCAGTTCCCTGAGAAGTTGATTCCG
>CAMFEN010000161.1 GCA_945949375.1 uncultured Bacteroidales bacterium
GCTCCATTTTACGAAATGGTAATGTGCTGCAGGTGTAGCAGTGAGTTTGACAGTTTCTCCGTAGTTGAACTTACCAGTGCCTGTTACCGTACCGTTTGTGCCGCTTGCGGTTACCGTGTGTTGGTCGATGGCGAACTCGGCAGTGAGGGTCGTGTCGCTTGTTACTTGGATATCACGCGGGTTGGTGGTAACGCCGTCGCTCCATTTTACGAAATGGTAATGTGCTGCAGGTGTAGCAGTGAGTTTGACAGTTGTTCCGAAGTCGAACTTACCAGTGCCTGTTACCGTACCGTTTGTGCCGCTTGCTGTTACCGTGTGTTGGTCGATGGCGAACTCAGCGGTGAGTGTTACGTTGCCGGTTACTTGGATATCACGCGGGTTAGTGGTAACGCCGTCGCTCCATTTTACGAAATGGTAATGTGCTGCAGGTGTAGCGGAGATGGTTACAGATGTTCCAGCCTCAACCTCGCCACCGCCGGTAACAGATCCTTGTGCGGGGTTGCAGTTGAGCGTAACGGTGACAATTTCTACAAGGTCGCTTTTGTTGCGGATACGCAATTCCGCATCGCCCCAAACGAGACCTGTGGCGTTTACAGCATTCGTCGGGATGGCTTGCCCTATCAAGTCGCAAATATGTGCCCCATTATCATCTACCGAGTTGGTAACGCTGGTCACAAAGGTAGTTCCTGATGCGGTGGCATTCACCTTTGCGCATTTTCCCCAACCATGGGAGTCGTTTTTAACATTCTGGAGAGAAACATCAAATGTGGTTACTCCTTCTGCTGGTTGGAATGTAGTTTTATTGATGGTAACCAGTTCGAAGTGGTGTTGTGCCATCTCTGAAGCGCTGATAACCGCAGGTATCACAGGGTTGCCGGTACTATTTACCTTGAAGTCGGGTTGCGCAATAGAGTCGTTTGTCAAAAGGCAAGTCGCCCCATCTGTCAGTTGCATACCCGTTACTTTGTTACCTACCGCCATTTGGTCGGTTTTGCCATCGAAGTAAACAGAGTCGCGGCTGATGACGCATGCGCCCGTAGCATCTTGGAGAACTACCAAGTTATATAGCATCGGTGTTTTTCCATAGCGGAAAGAATACGTAACCAAAGCTTCTCCGGTGAACTTAACATTGAGTATTTGCTCTCCTGTTCCCAATGCTAATGCTTCATTGAGGGCAGCCACAGTCGGGCACTCTATTAGTTTATTGGCGCTCCAACTTATATTATGTACTTTCTCCAATTCTCCACAGGAAATCGTAAGCCGCAGCGTCTGTCCGAGGGCTATCTTGTTTGGTTTCGCCGTGATGGTAACTTGCGCTCCGCTCTCTATTTCTGCTTTTGTAAATGTTGTCTTGCTGAGTGTAACCTCATCGGGTCGGTCGTTCTCGAGGGTAACCGTATTGTTTTTCAAGTATGCTCCTTTGAGGGTGATGGTGGTAGAATAGGTCTGACCAATCTCCATAATACCATCGGTCAGGTTAACCGTGGCTGGCGTAATATCAATATACGGGTCGGGGTCAGATTCGACTCCCGGGAACAAGGATGCCCAGTCGGTTGCTACTTTCAACTCATCGATAAACACCTTTGTTTGCTGTGCGTTACCCTCGGCAATGCCCACCAAACTGATGGCACTAATATCGGTTTTGTTAGAATTTGTCACTCCTGCAATAGTAGGTACTTGCCTTGACTTAGAAGGATTGACATACAGATTTATTTTGTCATTATATGTTCCGCTAACAAACTGATATTCTACTACTATTAAATAATCAACTCCTTTCTGATATACTTGGTCAAAAAACACCACGTCTGTCATACTTTCGTTCAGTTTGCCGACACCAAATTTAAAACCGACAGCCACGCCATTTTCCATGACCGTTTTGGTATATACTCGTGCTGTATGATTTGTGCCTGCTGTACCATTTCCCAAACAGAAAAGGTAGCCACCATAACGCTCAGCATAATTATCAATTGTGCTACCTGTATAATTACGCAATTCAGCCACATTGACGATAGCCGCTAAAAAGACACTACCGCTCTTTTGGGAAGTAAAGTTGTGGAAAGCATAGCGTGCACCTAAGTTATTCGTTCCCAGTTCAAGACGATTAGATGCCGTACTTCCGGATGACATATAACCATTATTGGTCATTGTCATATTTCCTTCCGTTACCTTGATAGTTTTTGGGGAAGCATTAGTGCTGGTATGCATCCAAGCGGTCTTGTTGTTTGCATCGAATGTAGCAGTGGTTAAACTACTTCCCGTTTTTTGGGAAAATGGTTCGTGCAGCAGCGTTGCCGCGTGGACGGTGGTGAAAGCAAAAATGATTGCTAACAAACTAAGTAAACCTTTTCTCATAAATTCTTTGGTTTTTAGTTAATAATAATATGCAACTTTGGTAGCGCGCAACCTTGCTCACCAAAGTAGAGATGCGAAAACGTAATAAATTCCTTTCTTCTTCTTTGCAATCCGTATTCAAAACATTTGCCTACTAAATAAGGACGATTACATTAAGTAACTTTTTATACTACAACCATACTTCAGATAGGATTGGGCGCAAAGGTACAACTAATTTTTAATATATGCAAATATTCTGTCAGTTTTTATGAAAGAATATGCGTTTTTTATGATTTTGGATAAAGAAATGCACATTTTTGAACATAAAAGTAAACTTTCTGTGCTTCTGATATGGTTGTTTCTGGTGTTTTTTTTCGTCGGTAAGTTTAGGTATAATACGTTTGATTTCTACACTTAATGTAATCGTCCGTAATCATCCGGTAAACGGCACCGTAGATGTAGTAGGTACAAAGAAAGGACTGTAATCCCGTTTGGAGTTACAGTCCTTTTCTTTGGTTTAGTTTACCGAATGGTTACTCTGATCTTGAACCAATTTCATAAAATCATCCTTTGTCATATGCACTTAAAATAATAAGGTATGTAATTCGGCTGCAAAATTACAGCTTTATTACAACCCCTACAATATGCATTTTACCGAATGGTTACAAAGTAGTTTTTGGGGAGGGATAAAAATAAACGAGGAGCGAGGAAAACGTTCCTCACTCCCCATTACTAATTGCACGTCCTTACAAATACTTTAGCAGGCGGGGACGCCTGCGCACACCGAACAGACTATGGTACGGCCTGGAGACCGCACCTCCTTGAAAGCAGGCGAGGACGCCTGCGTACACCGGACATTTTTGCGCTGCAAAGGTACAACTTTTTTTTCAAATACGCAAATGAATACTAAATGTTAATGTGGCAAATGTTACAAATGTGGCAAATGTTAGGTTGCGGGAATAATGTAACATGTAACATTTACCACATTTGCCACATAGCAATTTAGTATTGATATGATACTCGGTTAGGTCTCGACAAAGACCTTATGGTGGGATGTAACAAATAAGGTGGGGTTGAAAATGGGGTAGTTTGAGGAAAAAACGGGGTACTTTTGGCTCAAAGTACCCCCTCTTTTTCGTTAAAAAGTATTAATTTTTGGGGGGTGTGAGGGGTTATTCTAATTATTATATATATATATAATAATTTTATATGGGTGGGGGAGGGTTACTCATTTTCTATGTAACAAATGAAACAAATGAAACAAATGAAAAACAAATGTGCATTTTGCCGCATTTTGCGGCAAAAACACCGAATTTTGCCGTATTTTGCGGCAGCCTTTTCCGCTCAAAAGCGGTACCTTTGCACCGAATTTCAAAGCGCGCTGAAATTGCAAACAAGTAATTAACCAAAAATCAAAACTCAAAATTATGGAATTTGTAGGAATTATCGTTGCCGTGAGCAACTTAGAAGAAAAAGCAGGCGGCAATGCCACCACCCCACAGTGCTACCGCGATGTAGTTGTACAGACGCAGGAGGAGTTTCCGAAAGGTATCTGCGCGACGCTGAAGGGGGACGCCGCCCGCAACTTCGCCCTCGCGGAGGGCAGCAAGGTACGCGTCTTCTTCGAAACACGCGTCCATCAGTCGAAAGCCTCGGGCAAATGGTTCACCTCGTGCCACGCTTGGCGCATCGA
>CAMFEN010000162.1 GCA_945949375.1 uncultured Bacteroidales bacterium
GTTCTATATACCGACGCTGGTGAACGACATGATTCGGATTGGCAAAGCGACTTGTAAGGTGCTGGACACTACTTCCAAATGGTTTGGCGTTACCTATGCAGAAGACCGACCGCAGGTGGTGATGAAGATTAATAACCTTGTGAAAGAGGGTGTTTATCCTGAGAAGTTGTTTTAGTTAGCGGCAATGCTAACGCATGTTAATTCATAAATCCTTATTCAAAAGATGGCACGCATTTTAGTAACAGGCGGTACGGGCTATATCGGCTCGCATACCGTGGTAGAATTGATGCAGCAAGGATATGATGTAACTATCGTGGATAACCTGAGCAATTCCAGTGTGGATGTGCTCGATGGCATATCTGCCATAGTCGGGCGTCGTCCTGAGTTTGCAAATATAGATTGCAATGACTATGTGAGTATGGAGGCTGTGTTTAAGCAGTATCCTGATATTGTGGGTGTTATCCACTTTGCAGCCAGCAAGGCAGTAGGCGAATCTGTAGAGAAACCACTGATGTATTATCGCAATAACCTTGGTTCGCTCATCACGCTATTGGAGGTAATGCGTCGGTATCATGTTTACAATATCGTTTTCTCGTCGTCGTGCACCGTCTATGGTCAACCAGACAAAGACCATTTGCCTGTGGATGAGACGGCTCCGATACAGAAAGCGTTGTCGCCCTATGGCAATACGAAGCAGATAAATGAAGATATTATCTACGATGAGGCGCATGCCGACAGTTCGTTGCACGCAACTATCTTGCGCTATTTCAACCCGATAGGCGCACACCCGTCCGCGTTGATAGGCGAGTTGCCCAACGGTGTGCCTAACAACCTGCTTCCTTTTGTTACGCAGACGGCGGCGGGCTTGCGCGCTGAGTTGAAAGTCTTTGGCGATGACTACAATACGCCGGACGGTTCTTGCATTCGCGACTACATCTATGTGGTGGACTTGGCAAAGGCGCATGTGAAAGCCGTAGAGCGTATGCTGGCAGGCACTCCGACGGAGCAGGTAGAAGTTTTCAACCTCGGTACGGGACGTGGTTTGTCCGTGCTGGAGATTGTGCGCGACTTCGTGGAGGCAACGGGCGTGAATGTGCCTTATCAGATTGTTGGTCGTCGCGAAGGCGATATTGAGAAGGTGTGGGCAAACCCGAAGAAAGCCAACGAGGTGCTGGGCTGGAAAGCCGATACTCCTGTGAAGGATGTGCTGGTTTCTGCATGGAACTGGGAGAAACACCTGCGGAATATTCAGTGAGACTGCGCTTCACGCTGTAAGACAGCGAAGCGTTCTCATAATTCAAAATTCATAATTCATAATTCATAATTAGCAAAAGTGCTTTATTTATTGAAGTTTACACCGCGTTTGTTTCATAAAATCTGGGGCGGGGAGCATATCAAAGAGTGGTATCGTCCCGCCTCGGATAGTTTTGAGAACGTGGGAGAAAGTTGGCTTATTTCGGCAGTGGAGAAATATCCTACTGAGGTGTCAAATGGTCCTCACGCGGGCGACAATCTGCAAGACTTGCTAGAAGTGTATATGAGCGAGTTGGTGGGCGACCGTGTGTATGAGACCTTTGGCAATACCTTTCCGCTATTGGTGAAGTTTATTGACGCGGCAGACGACTTGAGTATTCAGGTGCATCCTGATGACGACTATGCTTGGGAGCACGTGGGTACGATGGGCAAGACGGAGATGTGGTATGTGATGGATTCGGAGCCGGAGGCATCTCTCCTGCTGGGTTGGAAACATGATACCGATGAAGCGCATATCCGCGAAGCGATACACGAAGGCGACCTACAAGACCATCTGCACCTCTTCCCCGTGAAGCGCGGAGATGTGGCGCTGATTGAAGCGAAGACGGTACATGCCATTAAGAAAGGTACTGTGGTGGCGGAAATTCAGGAGAACAGCGACACTACATATCGCTTGTACGACTACAATCGCGTGGGCAACGATGGCAAACTGCGTCCGCTGCATTTGGAGTCGGCATTGGAGGTGATTGACTATACTGCTAACGGAGCGTGTAGGGTAGAGCACCACCCTGCGCCTAAAAACGGGACAACGACGGAGGTTGTCTCTCTTGCCAAGACTCCTTATTTCACCACCAATCGTCTGTCTGTCGCTACGTCTGTGCAACGTGATTTTGCAGCGTTGGATTCGTTTGTCATCTATATCTGCACCGAGGGAGAGTTGTCGGTCAAAGCATTGGATTGCGAGGGGGATGTGCCTTCGGAGGTAACCTTGCGAAAGGGCGAAGCGGTGCTGATACCGGCGTGCTTGAATGATATAGTGTTGCTTCCGCAATCACCATCCGAGTTGCTTGAGGTGTATGTAGAGTGTTGAGTTATTCGTTTTCCATAAAAGTGTGATAGTATCTTCGCACGGTGTCTCTATTCACTTTGAGAATTTTACTTATTTGAGCGAACGACACTCCTTCGTTTCGCAGTTTTCTTATTTGTCTTTCTTTGGGGTAGAGTTTATAGGTATTTTGCATGGATAATTTTCCGATAGGTCTTCCGAGTTGTATGCCTTCGGCTTTTTTGCGTGCAAGTGCCTCTTTTGTTCGTTGGCTGATAAGGTTACGCTCTATCTCAGCCGATAGTCCAAAGGCGAAAGCTAACACCTTGCTTTGGATATCGTCGCCCAAACGATAGTTGTCTTTTATTGTCCACACACGGCATTCTTTGGTCATGCAGATGTTCAGTATCTCTATAATCATAAAGAGGTTACGTCCCAGTCGCGACAATTCCGAACAGATAATCACATCGTCTTTTACTACCTTTCTCAGAAGTACTCCGAGCTGCCGTTTATGGTAGTTCTTTGTTCCGCTGATAGTTTCTTCTATCCAGCCGTTTACCGTTAATCCTTGCGCTTTGCAGAAACGCGTAATCTCAAACCGTTGATTTTCTACCGTTTGTGTGTCCGTGCTGACACGAATGTAACCATATATCATAATTTGTACAAATTTTGTTCAAAGAAAAGATAGACCAAAATCTGTGCAAATAACAGTTACTTTATTTGCCTTGTGCGGGAATTTTTAACATTTATTATTGTGTAATTGTACATTAATGGTTTTCATCCCAAGTATATCCCTAAAAATTTATAGTTAAGCAAACATTCTTTTCTACTTATGCGGTCTTTTGGAATATCTTTGCAGGGGCAGGAATTTTTCATTCTCACCCCTGCAAAGGAACACTGTTTATAGCATTGCTTTAATGGAAACTTTCGCCCAAGTGCCTGGCTGGAGAATACCGCCGTAGTCGTAGTATCGGGTGTTGGTCATGTTGGTGCAGTCCACACTCACGCGCAGGTGCTTGTTCTGCCAGAAGAGCGAGCCGTCTAAAAGCCAAACGGGCTGGTAGTCTTGCACCTCGCCTTGCGCATCGTTGTACTGCCCTTCGCGCTGTTGGTAGCGAACCGTCCACGAAGCGCCTAAGCCTTTGTAAATGCCGTGTTCGAGGTGGATGGTGAGTTTGTGGCTCAGGTAGTCGAGATAGCGCGAGCCCGCCTCCTTCAAGTCTAAATCGAGGTAGGTGTAGGCATAGTCCACTGACAGGCATCGCAGCCATTCGTTCCAGCGATAGGTTACGGAAAGTTCCACGCCCGTTGCGTTCACCTGCTGCTGGTTCTGCGCGTGGTAGGGACGCTTGGTATCCTCGGGGGTATAGACCCAATCAATGATGTTCTTTCCCCATCGGTAGTACCAGTTTGCTGCCAATGCAAGACTGCCCGCCTTGCCGAAGGTGGGGTTGTACTTCGTTCCTACGGAGAGCAACCATGCTTCCTCGGGTTGTAAGTTCTTGTTTCCCAGTTGGTTGCCTGCATTGTAGTAGAGATCCGTGAAACTGGGCATGCGGAGCGAACGGTTGGCATTGATATAGACGCTACTATTCTTCGCGTACTCATAACCAATGTTAGCACCCCCTGCAAAATGGCCGCCAAACTGGCTATTGTAGGTGCCGTTCACACCCAAGGAAGCAGATAGGCCTGCATAGTAACCTGTCTGCTCGGCG
>CAMFEN010000163.1 GCA_945949375.1 uncultured Bacteroidales bacterium
TGACAATTTGACAATTTACGATTTGACAATTAACATGGAATTAGCGTGTGAGACTTATTAACATGTAATTGCCGTTAATTACTCATTAATTTTTTTTCGTTGTGGGGGTGTAGCCGGATATTCAGCAGGCGGGGACGCCTGCGTACCCGGACAATATGCGCATAGCCTTTCGGACTTATCCCTTTTTGAGCCGTTGAAACTGAGGGTAAGGCGATAGACGCTCCGCGGGCTCATTATCCTATCTGTCCGAAAGACGGTGCAAAGGTACGGCTTTTTTTGATAGGCTGTTGGTAGTGGAGAGAACCAAAATGCCATTAGGTATCAGAATCCTTGGAGATTGGTGTGTTTAGTCGGGCAATGATTTTGCGAACTTGCTCGTCAGAGCGTTGAAAATGATCGGCGGTGAGGGTGTATTTATCCATTTGCCCGAAAGGTTTGGCAAATTTGGATTGGCGGCGGCGTGCCTCTTCGGAGAAATCCAGCGTATCGAAAAAACGAATCAGGTCGTACCACTCGAGCAAGTGGCGCGGCAGAAGTCGATAACGGGTGAGCGTTTGGATGGTGGAACGCGGGATAGCAAGGAATAGGTCTTTGAGTAACATAAAGGGATTTACGATTTACGATTTACGAAGTACGATTTACGATTTGGTTGGAGGTGTTTGTAGATAGTTTTTTTGTGGGTAGTTCCTTGGTAGTTCCTTGGTAGTTCCTTGGTAAATCAATAGGTATTGGTTGTCGTACAAGACGCGGAAGCCCGCGGCGGTGCGCTCCAGCACCTTCAAGCCACCGAAACGGCAGAGACAAAAGGTCTTCACCTCCTCGGCAGCGTAGTTCTGCGAGAGGAGGAAGAAGACATAACGGAGTTGCGTGGCGGTGAGTTCCTGCCAGCTCGTCGGAAGCACGAGGTTGCACTGACTGACCACGCTGTGGTCATTGGGGCAACCTGTCCTTCCTCCTCTCCCCACAAAATGAATTTTGCGGGGACCCCAAATGTGGTTAAGCGTAATCATAGGCATTACCACCAATAGGCGGAGGAGTTTTTGGTGTTTTCAAAAGCGTGGGGTTGGTAGCGTTCTGCGGTCTGCGAGGTGTGCCACTCGGGGAACTGCTCGCTCTTGCGGATGTAGTCCACAAGGGCAATGAGTTGTTTATAGGGCAGGGGTTTGCCCGTGAGCAGTTGGCACTCGATAGCCTGCAAGGGCTGTATGAGTACCGCGAAATCGGGGTTGTCGATGTCGCTGCGGAGGCGGGCATAGACCTCGCGGGAGATGAACTTATCCGCCAGTTCCTGCTCAATGAGGACTACCTGCGCGTGGGTTTGCAGGAATACCTCCCACGACTTGCTCTCGCGGAGGTCAGCGGGCAGGGCGAGCGGGGTTTGGAACAGCGTGGCAAGAAAGAAACGCCCTTGCGGAGTGGTGCGCCAATCGGGGTTGGCAAGAAGTTCGTGGAGGAGTTGGTCGATGGCGAAATCACGGCTGTTCTCCAACGAAGTGAGGAGCCGGTCCACACGGTCTTTGGAAGCGGGGGCGATGGTGTTGTTGCTGACTACCCCGAAGCCGTTGGGCGTGAGGACAAGGTCGAGCGAGGGGACGGCACGGAGAAAAGCGTCCGTGGCGAGCACCTTGCAAGCAGTCGGCGTGCTTTCAACTACGCCGAAAGTGCGAGCAAGCCACGCCTCCGACAGTTGCAGTTCCACCTGTAACTTATCGAACAGCGTCTGCTCGCCACTGACGGTAACGAGGGTATTGTGGATGTACTGACGGAGTTCAGTATCATTGGTTATTAGCATTGTCTTCGGGGTTTATTTGTTGTGCGTCGGTGTGTTGGTCAAGGGTGGTGAGCATGACAAAGGGACACTCGGGGTATGCACCCTGCCAGCCGTTGATACGGATTATCAAGCGGTGGACGATAAAAAGCATATCGTGGTAGGGCTTTTGCAGGGCTTGTGCGATGGTGTAGAGTTCCCGCTTGTCGCTGCCGCTGTTGTTGGACTGCGCCTTGCCCGGCACGCTGCCGACAAGGTTACTATGCACGCGCATAGTGAAGCAGACCATGTTGATTGCCTCTTGGATATCCGTTTCCCAGTCGCCGCCCTCCTTGGCGTTTTCTATCTTGGTGATAAGTACGTCGTGCTGCTCCTGCCCATCGGGCGAGACATAAAACATGGAGAACCATACCTTGCCGCTGTTCTCCGCGCCGGTGAGGAAGTCAATGATACGCCGCTTCTCCGTGTTCACGCGCTCTTGCATTTTCGTCTTGTCGGTGATACCCTCGGCGCGGAAGATAGTTTCCCAATACTTGGCAGCCACCTCGATATGGTACTTGATGGGCGCGGCGTTGCGCAGTTTGGCTTCTTTGGCGACGGCTATGAGGCGTTTGATGTCGTACCACTTGCCCTTGAACAGCGAGGCGTAGTAGGGGATGGGATAGTAGCAGTAGTCGGGCGTGGGAATACGGGTAACGACCGCGAACTTGCGGTCTTTGGTATGCTGTTGCAGGCGGGATTGGAGGTCTGCGAATGGCGCAGAGACAGAGAGCAGCGGGATACGCTCGAAACGCTCCGGCAGGGCTTCATTGCGCCAGTCGGCGAACAGCACGAAAGGGATGTTGCCGCGTTTGTCCGCCGGCGCAAAACGGCAGTTGCACGCCTCCTTGCGGACAAGGCGCACTATCTTCGAGCCGTCTTGATTGAGTATCAAGACAGAGACGGCGAACGCGAAGTACTTGAAGTCCTGACAGACCCCGAGGAAATAGGCAGCGAGGTCGTTCTGAAGCAGGAAGTCCTCGATGTCGTCCTGCACTTGTGCGGTGCAACGGTCGGTGTTGTACTGCAAGCCCGCGCCATAGCAGACCTCTGCGTTGAACTGCATACAGGTGGCGAGGGTCTCATCATCCTCCACCTTGGAGATGATGTTGTAGGGCATAGCGTTATCCACGCCCCACGGCACGAAGCGTTGCCCGCCGTTGAGGACACGATAGTCAAGGCGCGTGTCTTCACGGAAGACCGTTCCGCTGTCGGGAACGAATGCCACCGCCGCCTTGGCGTTGGGGATGGGTTCGATAGAGGAAAAAGAAAAGTCCATATCTCTGCTTTTTGCTGCAAAGATATGGACGAAAGGGGGAGCGGGAAAAGACGCGGGGGAGTGTAAAAGCAATGGAATACACTCCTAATAACTCAAAACTATGGTTTAGAAATTCATGGAAATTCCTGCGCCGTTACCTGTATAGTTAAAATTAAGTTCGCCAATGCGCTTTCCATGCACAAATAGAGGAACACCGACTATTGTGAGGGAAGCACCCATCGGGAGAAGAACATAACCAGCAGCAGCACATTTAGCATATGAGGCGGTCTTTTTATTATCTTCTTCACTAGTTCCTTCTACTTTAGTATTTCCGACAACAAGTAATATAGAACCAGAAATCAAAGAAGGAATGCCAATGCTCATACAAATAGTACCAGTGGACTGAAATGCCTTACCAATTACCTCATTAGGATTAGCAGCCATTATGCGTTTCTGCTCAACTATTTTTTGCTGTTTGGCTTGGTTTTTTTCTAATTTTGCTTGTGCTTTCTCTGATGGTATAAACTTACCATCCTCCGAAAAGAAACGACCAACTCCGCGAACATCAAAGTATTTTACTCGCTCCGTTTTGATAACTATATCTTGGGGAGGATTGGCATCCTCTGGTGTTACAACGATAGTAGTGTCTGTTTGACTAACCAATGTACCATCTAACACTAATCCATTGTTAAAATGTACAGAGACATTGACTGCAAGTGCAGAAATAGCAGTGCATAGAAGCAGCAGCAAGATTACAAAATACTTTTTCATAATAATAGATTGTTATTTTGTTGTAAAAAACTGCGCAAAGTTAGTAAAAAGAGTAGATATTAACAAATTTTTTTTCTAAAAAATTTATTTTATCCCTAAATTGTACACTATAAAAACACCTCCATGCCGTTGATTTGGAAGATACAGACATCGCGGACTTGGCGGA
>CAMFEN010000164.1 GCA_945949375.1 uncultured Bacteroidales bacterium
GTTGCCTTCCGGGGATATGTAGTAGGTGTTGCGTGTGGCAGTGAAGATAGGGCGCGTGAAGTCAGGGTCGGGCTCGCCCGGGATGACTACACCACCACCGCCACCGCCGCCTTCGTCGGCTTTGGGCTGCGATAGACGCACATCATCGATATAGACATTGCTGGTAAGCCCCGTCAAGCGAATGCGAACACCTTGGAGGGAATCGCAAGGCACGCTTTTGGAATAGGTAGAGAAATTAGACGAAGAGGAGGCTATCTTCAAAGTGTCGAGCACCTCCCAAGTGTCCGAAGCAGTGGCATAACTGATAACCACTTTCTTGTTGCTTCCGCCCGAGCGATAGGCAAAAGAGAGCGTTTGGATGCTGTCCGCAGGGGGAGTAATCATATATGCCCCATTGGCATTGAGTTTGATGCTGATGACGTTGTTGGATTTGTTGTACTGCGCGCCGCTTCCGAAAGTCCACGTACCGGTTGGCAGAGAGACCTCCGTGGCGGCAGACCAAGAGCCTGAGGTGAGGGAGTTGAAATCTTCGTACAAATCGGCTTGCACGCATACGCTCGTCATGATGACCAGCAGAGAGAGAAATGTTTTTCGCATGGTGATTAGATTATTAGAATTGGGATATGAAAGCTTGATACTTAAACTTTATTTAGCAAGCAGGTAACGCTTACGGATATGTATATAGCTCTTCAGTGGCAAAGGTAGTGCATTTGCTGCGTACGTATGTGCATTATTTGATAAAAAATGTATATATAGCAGATTCCACCATGTAAAAAAATCCCCCTTCTCGGGGGGATTTAGAGGGGAGCAGTGTTAGAAAGGAGGCGCAGTCTCCCTGCCGCACCAAGGGTTTCAGGTTACACGTTATTACTCGTGGCTTTTGACCAAGAGCATGTAATGTTTTCCTTGCAGGCAGAGCGAGTCGCTGCCGCAGGAGGTAACTGTGAGCACGCTGTCCATTGCCAGCGCCAAGAGTTGCTCGTTGCGTGTAATCTCCTCGTCCGGGCAAAGCATAAGCGTTTGGCAGAGTTTGTCGGAGAAAGTGAGCGAGGCGGGAGCGGCTTCCTCAGCGTTAGTCGGAGCCGTATAGGTGTATTCGCCGGATAAGGTGTTGCAGCCGGCATTGGCGACCACTCTGGCATCATCGTGAAAAGCGATTACAGGAAAAGGCACCGTGCTGTCCGATAGCGCGACGCTATCTATCTGACGCACCGTCCAACTGCCGATAATGCTATCCGGCGCAGCGGATACAGTAGGTGCTGTTTTCGACTCAGAGGAAGATTGTACGGCGCATGCCGTTGTCAGCAGGGCAATGCCACAAAAAAAGAAAATTTGGAATTTGTTCATATTGTTATATGTTTGTTTGTCAAAAGTTAGCCTTATTATCATTCAAGTTTCAAGTTTCAAGTCGAATAGGGTTAATAGTCCGCCGGTTGACCATCGTGTGCTTTCCATGCACATTCCCCGAATTCCATATCCGTGAAAATTGCTGTAAAGGAAGAGTCTTCCGGAGAACAAGCATAGATGCCAAATCGCACTCTGCCCGCACCTTCGTGGATATGGCAGATGCGCATTTGACGCCACTGCTGCCCATCCTCGGAGCATTCCACACAATAGTCGTCCTCGCGGCGCGAAAGACGATACCACATTACTTTCTGACGAGCAGGGATGGCGGTTGTTGCCCAATCGCTATAACCATGATTGGTAACTACGCTTCCCAAATGCTGGAACTCATCGTTCTCATACTCTACCGATGCTTTCAGCCAACTTTCACTGCCAAGATACATCACTACATCGCATTGGTCAAAGCGTGTATGGCTACCATGAAAGTCGGTTCGCACCACGAAGGAAAAAAACTTCTCTTCTGTCTCCATCTGAAAAACAGGTGCATTATCGTTGCGGAAATGGTAGTAAGTGCGTTGCCATAGGTCGGTGTGGGGGCGAGTAGTAACTTCTATGCGCCCGTCTTGTACGATGTAGGCTTGCGGTTGGCGCAACCATCGAAATTGAGTGATATCCATAATATTCCTATATCCCTATATTAAAAAAGAGACTATCCAACCACAGGGTTAAATAGTCTCTTTCTCTCGAACGGCGTTCGTTTTACTTTACGCGGCGCTCTTGGATACGTGCTTTCTTACCTGTGAGTTTGCGCAGATAGTAGATTTTGGAGCGACGTACCTTACCGTACTTGTTCACCGTAATGCTCTCGATGAATGGGCTGTCCATCGGGAAGATACGCTCTACTCCTACGTTGCCCGACATCTTGCGGACGGTGAAGCGCTTCTTGTCCTCGCTGCCGTGGATGCAGATGACATCCCCGCGGAACTCCTGAATACGCTCTTTGTTACCCTCTTTAATACGATAAGCCACGGTGATCTGGTCACCTGCCTTGAATGCCGGAAACTCTTTCTTCTCGCCGGCGAATGCCTGTTCGGCAATCTTAATCAAATCCATTGCTGTAATGGTGTTTTTAATAGTTACGCGCGGAGTATTCACTACTATTCGGACTTACAGCCCATGCTGTTTCCTACCTAAATCGCCAGAGACTCAGCGCAAATCGGCTGCAAAAGTACTGCTTTTTTTTGAAATACGCAAATCTTTTTTGTATTTTTATGCTTTTTATCGCTTTTTCTTCCCTTTTGAAAAATTCACCAAAGCGAAAAGAACTGACCGACACGAAGCGAATAACCGGAACTGAGCATAATTTACCCTCAACTCTAAACTCTCAACTCGCATGTCTCCGAGCAGTCCAACAACAGTCTTTCCCCGGGGCGCAGGCATCCCCGCCTGCTATTAGAGGTTTGACCGCTGTCCGGGTACGCAGGCATCCCCGCCTGCTTTCAAGGAGGTGCGGTCTCCATGCCGCACCATATAGTATGTCCGGATGCGCAGGCGTCCGCCTGCTACAAAAGTTCGCTTTAATGGGGAGGTTGGATAGATTTTTAGAGAAGATTTTTTTGATTTCTGAGCGAAGCGAAACAAGCAAACAATCGCTCTACCTATTTTGGAAAAGATTTTCAGTAAGATTATGTCGGGGAGCGGATTTTGAGGTAGCGGAGGAGCAGATGAATACTAAATGCTAATGTGGCAAATGTGGCAAGTGTTATGGTGCAGAAGCGGTAGAAGGGTGGGGGCTGTCCGGTGTGCGCAGGCGTCCCCGCCTGCTTTCAAGGAGGTGCGGTCTCCAGGCCACACCATAGTATGTCCGGTGTGCGCAGGCATCCCCGCCTGCTATAAAGTTCGCTTTAATGGGGAGGTTGGATAGATTTTTAGAGAAGATTTTTTTTGATTTCTGAGCGAAGCGAAACAAGCAAACAATCGCTCTACCTATTTTGGAAAAGATTTTCAGTAAGATTATGTCGGGGAGCGGATTTTGAAGTAGCGGAGTAGCAGACGAATACTAAATGCTAATGTAGCAAATGTAGCAAGTGCAGCAAGTGTTATGGTGCAGAAGCGGTAGAAAGGTGGGATGTAGCGTTCTTTTTGGGTGATGGTTTGTGTGCGCAGGAGGGTATCGGTACGGGCGATGAAGACGGTGTCTCGGATGGCGATTTTGCGGTCGGAGATGCGAAGTAAGACCCCCTCCGGCTCCGAGTGCCCGGGTGCGCAGGCGTCCCCGCCTGCTGTTAGAGGTTTGACCGCTTCGCTGTTAGATGCTATGCGCTCTAACTTCTAACTTCTAACTTCTAAAAGAATCCCTATCAAGCCAACTTGCCCATCTCGTCGTTGAAGACGTACTGGTACAAGGTCTTGTAGCGGGTCTGGGCTTGGAAAGCCGCGAGGTCTTGCGCGTACTTCTCGGGGTCCTGCATACGTGCGCGGGTAGCGGTAACCGCCGTTTTGAACTTGTTGCGCTGGGTCTGCTCGCCTGCCGTAACGGGCGTGGTGCGGGTGCCGTACTTCACGGCGTACCTGGTATCGCCGCGGTGCGCAAAGCCCATGGTCGCGTTCTTGCCAATCTTGCCGCAGATGT
>CAMFEN010000165.1 GCA_945949375.1 uncultured Bacteroidales bacterium
GTTTAAACGACCTTTAATGGGCTTAATGGAGGCGAAGCAGGCGGGGACGCCTGCGTACCCGGGCTACATCTCGCCCTTCTACCGCTTCTGTACCATAACACTTATAACATTTGTAACATTAGCATTTAGTATTCACCTGCTTCTCCGCTACCTCAAAATCCGCTCCCCGACATAAACAGAGGCTGCCTAACTCGAATTGTTAGGCAGCCTCTTGCTTGTTTTTAGGTTGGAACGCTTATTCCACTACCTGTCCTTGCAGGGTGTACATCCGACCTTCGCGCAGGATAAAGATTTGTCCGTTGCGCAATACCTTCTGTACTTTCACTTGCTCAACGGTTTCTACCAGTCCCGTCGCGGGGTTATCGCCTTGCGCGGTGAAGATAATCAAGAACAGGTTGATGCTGTCGCCTTTCTTCAGCGTATAGGTCTTGCCTGCCTCGGCGGTGAAGGTGTATTTGCCTTCCGCGTTGGTAGATAATTTCACATCATCCAGTTTGAATGCCTTGCTGCCTTCCGAAGAACCGAATACCAAGGTAATCTCGCAAGCCGACGAGGGCGTAATCGTAATCACAGTGCTCGACTCCATCTTCACGCACATGCCATACTCTTTGCCGCCATAGGTAACCGTACCTTTGCCGTCGGAGTAGTTGCCTGTAACAACAGATACTATATCCAAAGACGGTTTCTTATCCAAGAAGTGGCAGATGGTCTCGCCCGACATGTCTTTCGTTACATTCACCGTTACGCTCAGCGATTTGGCTTTCACCGTTGCCGAACCTGCATCCATCACCGTAATCACAGCCGTACCGGCAGCCACAGCGGTAATCAATCCGTTTGCATCCACCGTTGCCACGGAGGTCTTGTTGCTGGTGTATGTTACTGCACCGGCTGCACCCGTGGTGGTGATCTGTGCGGTAGCAGTGCCGCCTACTTTCAGCGCAACGGTAGCCGCAGAGGTCAAGGCAAACTGCGATTCTGCACGCATATCTTTCACCGTTACGGTCATCGTAGCCGACCCCGACTTATAGGTACCGTCGTTGGCTTGCAGCACCTTGATGGTTGCTGTACCCTCGCTCAGCGCGGTAATCAAGCCCGTAGCATCTACCTTCGCAACAGCGCTGTTGGAAGATGAGTAACTGAGCTTTCCGGTGGAGGAGGTGGTGAAGTCCGTGCCTTGCGTCAGTTGGTAGGTCGCATTCGCTGCCAACTCCTTGCTGGTGGTCACCATCGTCAAATCGCTCTCTTCGCCCTCTTCCGGCACTACCTCGCCTACTTTGAAGACCTTGATACCGTGGATATAGAGCGTTCCGCCCGAGGTGTTGGTTACGCGCACATAGAGCGCAGGCTCGGGAAGCGCGGTTGTCGTCTTGAAGTTGCCTTTCTTATTGGTAGAGTAGGCATCTACCTTGGTGAAACTCGTGCCGTCGTTCGACACTTGTATCTCGCCTGCCGCAGAACCTGAGCGAGTAGCGTTCATTGCAAATACCGTGATGCTGTCGGGGCAATAGAACGTAGCATAGCCGGTACTCGTCGTAACAACAATAGCCCCTACATACGGATCGACGAAGGTGGCATCTTTTGAGGAAGTCGCCTTCTTGTCGGAGCCATACGATGCACTGCCGTCAACCATGATAATCGCGCCGTCTGCGATATACTGCTTGGTCTGCGCATCGTTGTCTGCATTGAACCAGTAGTAGTCGCCGTCTATACCTATTATATATGGCACAAGGCTCTCATCGTCGGAGATGCTACCGCCGCCCCAAACAGGTTTGTTGGTGCTCTCATCTATCGCTTGCGTCTTTCCCTTTCCGTCGCCGGCATTCACAGTCTCTGTTGCGCCGCCGTTAGGCAATGCGCTTTCGCCGTAGAAGCCCACGAGCGTGGATTTATAGTTCAATACTGCTTGTTTCAGTTCGGTAATCACAGCGTAGTTATCATCCTGCGTGGGGTAATAGAAAGTCCATTGGAAGTCGCCGCCGTCAATACGTCCTGCGCCTAATCCCTCGCGACCGGCTTTCTCGCCGCGGCAAATCAGCGCCACGTCCTCCACGGGGTCAATCGCCGAAGCGGGTACTGCCTTGCGGGCTGCCTCGTCGGCTGCAGAGTTATACGCCGTACCGCCGGAGTAAGCTTTCGCGCTCACGGCACCGTCGCGCGTCTCTACCAGCACGGCATCCCACTCGCCGCCTGCCTCTTTATCCGCTGCCCAATAGAGCAACTGACGCGGGTTGATAATCTTGTTGTTGTAGGCTTTGTTCACGCCGCCTGCCTCGCCCGAGAACGTGCCGTCACCCTCTGCGTCAGTACCTTGCTTCGATGCCAACATCGGGTACTTGCAGTTGCGGAAATAGTTGCTCTCTACGAATGCCGAGCCGCCGCAGGTTACACCCACGCCGTACTTCGAGATACCGTCGTAGTAGTTGTTGTAGCAGTGGTAGAACGCCGTGCGGATACGCGGATGGCGGCTGTCGGAGTGGTCAAACCAGTTGTGGTGATAGGTCATCCAGCAATCCGTTGTCTCGCCCTTCATACCGCCCAGCGAGCACTTGCCGCTGTCCCAGAAGTGGTTGTAGCTCACCGTTACGTGCGAGCTCTTACCCTTGATATCCACGGTACCGTCACCCTTGGCTTGGTCGGCATCGCTACCTGTACCGCCGTAGAAGAAGTCCATATTGTGCACCCATACATGGTGGTTGTCCGTATCCAGCGACATACAGTCGTCCATGCAGATCATGCTGGCGAAGTTGCGTATCTCCACCGAGCAGGCGTTGCGAATCAAGAAACCGAAGCCATGAATAGTGGCATCGTTGCCTACACCCTCTATCGTCAAGTTCATCGGAGTACTGCCATTCTTGCCCTTCACCTGCAAGCCCTCTGCAGATGAACCGATCTTGTCCAAATCCGCTTTCTTTATCGTGCCGATAATACGCACGCAGATAGGACGTGTCTCTGTCCCTTTCTCCAACTTCGCTATGATCTCCTGAATACCGGTCAGTTCGGTATCCGTCTTATCCACCATCACGTTGCATTTGATGGTCTTCGCATTAGCGGCAGTCAGGTACAGCACGCGCGTGCCGTCTTTCAGCGTACCGTCGTTCTTATACGCACCGATACCGTCCGACCAACCATCGTGAGCAAAACCATTGCGGTCGTGTGCCACGGCGGTGAATACCTCCGACTCTGCCTCTTCGCCGTTCGATGCCACCACCTTCAGCTGATACTTGCCGGCTTTCAAACCAAGCGCGTCCGCGCGACCATACGAACCGTAGTTGCGCACCAGCTCTTTGTCCAACTGCGTATAAGTGCCGCCCTCCGGACGCACATATACATCATAACTCAACCCGGACACATTCGTCCAAGTTACGTAACCACTCTCAAACCAACCTGTGGTCTTCGTGATGGTTACCGCTGCCATCGATGCCATCGAGCAAACCAATGCCAGCAACAAAAGCGAAATTTTTTTCATACTATTAAATGTAAAGTTAATTGATTGATACCTAATTATACTGAGGACGCATGCGTCTTGCCTACAATAGAAATGTCCGGTGTGCGCATGCGTCCCCGCCTGCTTGAACCCCACACCAAGCCAATTTCGGACTGCAAAAGTACTACAATTTTTAGACTACAATGTTGAGAAATTGACAGAATATGTACATTAATCCAATGCACTATTGTACAAATTGACAAAATAGCACAACTCCCCTGCCTCAGAGAGAGGCGGGGGAGTTGGTTGCGCACAACGAACCCTTAACTATAGTTCCAAATCTCCGTCATGCTCCTCGTGCCATGGCAAGCCGTGCACATTGAGCATGTCCATAAAGGGGTCGGGGTCAAACTCCTCTACATTGTGCACGCCGGGCTTGAGCCATTTGCCTGTGAGCATCATCATCGCGCCTATCATCGCAGGCACGCCCGTGGTGTAGCTGACACCCTGCATGCCC
>CAMFEN010000166.1 GCA_945949375.1 uncultured Bacteroidales bacterium
TCCGTGGGTTCTATCATCAGGGTGCCGTGCACAGGGAAGGAGAGCGTGGGCGCATGGTAGCCGAAGTCCATCAGTCGTTTCGCAATATCGCCCTCAGTGATACCGATAGCATGGAACTGGCGGCAGTCGAGAATCAACTCGTGCCCAACTCTGCCCTTCACGCCAGTATAGACCACTCCGTAGGCATCGCCCAACTTGGCAGCCATGTAGTTGGCACTCAGGATAGCCGCTGCTGTAGCGTGGCGCAGTGCCTCAGCTCCCATCATTGCGATATAGGAATAACTGATTAGTGCCAAGTTGGCATTGCCAAACAATGCGGATGATACGCGGTTGTTGTCCACGGTGGGCATGCAGTCTGCCAAATGCTCTGCGCAACAGATAGCCCCCACGCCGGGACCACCGCCGCCGTGCGGCGAAGCGAAAGACTTATGCAGGTTGAGGTGGCATACATCCGCGCCGATGAAAGCCGGGTTGGTATAGCCTATCTGGGCGTTCATATTCGCACCATCCATATAGACCTGCCCGCCGTTGGCATGAATACAGTCGCACATCTCGCGGATAGCCATCTCGAAGATACCGTGGGTAGAGGGATAAGTAATCATACAGCCGGCGAGCACGTCTTTGTTCTCCTCGGCTTTCTGCTTCCAGTCTGCGAGGTCGGTGTTGCCGTTCTCGTCGCATTTCACCACCACGGGTGTGAAGCCAGCCTGCACGCAGGAAGCGGGGTTGGTGCCGTGCGCTGAAGCAGGGATAAGGAGTACTTTGCGTGCGTCCTGCCCTATCTTGTGCAGGTATTCGCGGATAGTTACCAGTCCGCTATATTCTCCCGAAGCGCCGGAAGTCGGCTGCAGATTACATGCAGCAAAACCCGTTATCGCGCATAGTTGTTGCTGCAACTCCTGCACCATCTGCAAGTAACCTTGCACTTGCTCGTCCGGTGCCATCGGATGCGGCGCCATAAAACCATTGTAGGTGATGGGAGTCATAGCGGCTGCGGGGTTGAGTTTCATCGTGCACGAACCCAGCGGAATCATCGAATGGGCAAGGTTGATGTCTTTGCGGTCAAGCCGCTTGATATAGCGCATCAGCTCCGTCTCAGTATGATACTTTTGAAACACTTCGGCGCTGAGGAAATCCACCTCACGCACGTGCGCTTCGTCTATTGCCCATAGCCCATCGAAAGCCGCTTCCGAAGCCTCTTCCTGCGCCATGTTGCCGCTCACTTCGGCGAAGATTTCTATCAGGTCGTTCATCGTGTCGAGGTTCACGGTCTCGTCCAGCGAGATACCTACCCAGCCTGCTTCATCGTAGTAGAAGTTGATGCCAGCCTCTTCTGCCACCTCGCGCAGACGGTCAGCCCAGTCCTCCACGGGTCCGTCAGTAATCTTGAGGGTATCGAAGAACTCGGTGTTCTCTTGTTGGAAACCGTATGCTTGTAGCAACTCGTTGAGATACACGGTCTTTCCATGTATGCCTTCGGCTATCTCGCGCAGTCCTTCCGCGCCGTGGAACACGCCGTAGAAGCCCACCATCATCGCGCACAACGCCTCTGCCGTGCATATGTTAGATGTGGCTTTCTCGCGCTTGATATGCTGCTCGCGCGTCTGCAACGCAAGGCGGAAAGCAGGGCGACCGTTGGTATCCTTGCTCAGTCCGATGATGCGCCCGGGCATGTCGCGCTTGAACTCATCGCGCGTAGCCATATATCCCGCCGTCGGTCCACCGAAGCCCATCGGCAAGCCTAAACGTTGCGCCGTGCCGCAAACGATATCTGCGTCCAGCGGCTTGAGCAACACCAGCGACATCAGGTCTGCCACCACCGTTACTTTCAGCCCCGCCGCATGGCAATCATCGATAAACGCGGTATAATCCTCTATTGAGCCATCCGCATTGGGCAGTTGCACCAATGCGCCGAAGAACTCTGCCGTCGGCTCGAAGTCGGCATACCTTCCAACGACCAACTCAATGCCTTGTCCTTTAGCGCGCGTGCGCATCACAGACAACGTATTGGGAAATATCTGCTCGTCCACGAACACCTTGCATACCCCGTTCTTCACCTGTTCGCGCGAGCGCAGATTGCGCATCATCGTTACTGCTTCTGCAGCCGAAGTCGCTTCGTCCAGCAGCGAGCAGTTGGCAAGCGGCAGCCCCGTCAGGTCAGACACCAAAGTTTGGAAGTTGAACAATGCCTCCAATCGTCCTTGGCTCACCTCGGCTTGGTAGGGTGTGTAGGAGGTGTACCACACGGGGTTCTCCAGCACGTTGCGGCGAATCACGGCAGGCGTGATGCTGCCATACCAACCACGACCTATCAGGCTGTGGGCAGGCACATTCTCATCGGCAAGGGCTTGTGTGCATTCCAACAACTCCTGCTCGCTCATCGGAGCGTCCAACTCAATGGGCTTAGGCAGCAGGATATCCTCCGGCATCGTCTCGTGAATCAATTGTTCCAGCGAGTCAGCGCCTATCACTTCGAGCATCTTCTGCTCATCTTTTTCGCTCAGGCCTATGTGCCTGCTTTCGAGGTAGTTTTGTTTCATATAGAATAGAAATTAAGGAGAGAGAAAGGTCTGAACATATACCTAAATATTATTCTGCGGGGATATCAGGATTGATTTTATGGATTAGCCCTTTAAGGACATCGCCGGGACCAAACTCATAGAAATGTGTTGCCCCATCCACAATCATATTGCGCACCGTTTGTGTCCAACGAACCGACGATGTAAGTTGTTGCAACAGATTTTCACGAATCTGTTCAGGATTTGTTTGCGGATAGGCATTCACGTTTTGATAAATAGGGCAAAACGGCTGATGAAACTCCGTATGAAGGATTGCATCGTGCAGCTCCTCCGCAGCTGGTTGCATCAGAGGGGAGTGGAAAGCTCCACCAACCGGCAGTCGAAGGGCTCGTTTCGCACCATTCTCTTTCATAATGACGCACATTTTATCCACCTCTTCCACAGCACCGGAGATCACCACTTGTCCAGGGCAGTTGAAGTTCGCTGCCACCACCAGACCTGCTCCGTGTGCCTGACACAACTCATCTACTTTATCATCCGATAGACCTAATACGGCAGCCATCGTTCCTGGCTGCACCTCGCAGGCGCGTTGCATCGCTTGTGCGCGCTTGCTTACCAGCACCAACGCGTCTTCAAAACGCAGTGCGCCGCATGCCACAAGTGCGGAGAACTCGCCTAAACTATGTCCTGCAACCATATCGGGGCGGAGGGTAGTTAGCAAGCGAGATGCTATCACGGAATGCAAGAATACAGCAGGTTGCGTCACATCTGTGCGTTTAAGGTCTTCCGGAGAGCCCTCAAACATAATATCAGTAATACGGAAACCAAGTATCTCATTGGCTTTTTCACACATCTCTCGTGCTTCGTTGTAAGACTCGTACAGGTCTTTGCACATACCTGTAAACTGTGCCCCCTGACCGGGGAAAACAAATGCATTCATTTATTTTACGTTTTTAATAATTATCTAACAAATGATTAGCTTTCACACCTAATCGAGCACAAAGGTACTGCTTTTTTTTGATATAGGCAAATAAAAATAATTTTTCTCCCCTATCCCCCTCCACAAATTTGACAGATGTACTGTCTATTAGCAAATGCAATTTATGGTGCAAAGTTAGTAAAAATGTTCGAAGAAACAAAATTTAGGTGTGTCAAAGTTCAATTTTTCTCCGGGGCTGTTGTTTAACTTCTTCTGGATGTTCATTATTTTCTGTGGTGAGACAAGGTTAAAGTTGGTATGTTTTGGTATGTATCGTCGTATGAGTTTATTGGTGTTTTCTACACATCCTTTCTGCCACAAGAAGTATGCATCCGCAAAATAGACAATCACATCGTCTTTGCCTTTTATGTGCAAGACTTTGGTAATTAACGTGAGTTCGATATAAGCACTTGCTATTAATGTATTGATAAACAGCAA
>CAMFEN010000167.1 GCA_945949375.1 uncultured Bacteroidales bacterium
ACTTTGATGGCAATGTCGCATTCGGTATCCTGCAACATAGAGTGGAACTAGCCGTCTGCTGTTTGGTCGGTAAGCCGCACACAAGGATAGCCCAAGGACTCATACAAGCCTTTGGACAAACGATATAGCCGCAAGTCAAACGAGCGACAGAAGAACTTGATACGTGGATTAGTTTTCATTTTTACTTCTGCGGATGTTCCGCGTGGGCATGTGGATGTCCCTCGTGGTGGTTGTGGTCAGCGTGCTCTGCGGACTCAGGTTGGCGCGTGGTGGCAGGTTTGCCTATCTTTGCAAATGCTTTCTGCAAGGTCGGCACATCGGTTTTGTCTGCATCGTAGGTTACGGTTACCGCCTGCTGCTCCATGTCGAACTGAATATCTTTCACCCCCTTCTCGAAGGCGATGTTCTTCATGATTTTGTCGCAGCAGCCCTGGCAATGCAGGTCGCAGTAGAGGACAACGGTTTGTTTGTTCGGCTTGGCTTGGATAGCCACCAATGGCAATAGTGCCAACAAGAAAATTAGAATCTTTTTCATAATATAACTTTGTGTAATTAACTTCGCTTCGCTTTGTGAAAATAAGCAGGCGGGGACGCCTGCGCACCCGGACAAGGTACAGCGCGAGCGCTTCTATTCTTTCCTTTCTAAGTTCCAGCGGAAGCCGAGGTAAATCTTCCAGCCGCTGATGGGTGCCCACACCATAGAAGCGTCGAAGTCGGGCGAGTTGGGGTTCACGTGGGTGCTGTTCTCGTATCGGTCGCCGCGGATAGGACTGTCTTGCGTGAAGTTGGTCATGTTCTCCGCGCCGAGGTAGAGTGAGCAGGTACGCCAATACTTGGTGATTTGCCCGAGCAACTGAGGATACCACTTGTGATAAATAAGACCCCCTCCAACTCCCCCTACAGAGGGGGAGGGGGAAGTGGTGGTCTTGGTATAGTACTGCTTGCTGCCCTCGGGGATAGTGAAGCCCATCGGCATACGCCCGGGACCGTTGAATTGCGCCGTGAAGTCGAACTGCCATGTCTTCAGCGGCGTTTGGTAACTCGTGGTAATCACCCCCTTGAATTGATTCTGCAACGCTTTGTCCATCAGCACGAGTTCTCCTGTCGGGAGGAAAGTGCTCTGCTTCACGTCTGTGTAACGGAAGGCTGCCGTCATCGTCCAGCCGCGCAGAATCTCCATGTTCGCCTCTATCTGGTAGTTGTGCGAGAAGGATTGTGCGCCCGCTATGTCGCTCAAGTTGAAGAGGTATACGCTATGCAGGTCGCGGTCAATGTCCGCTATCATGCCGTCGAGGAAGCGGGTGTAGTAGTACTCGGCGGAGAGCGTCAGTTCGCGCTTGCCGATGGGGATGTAGAAAGTGGTGGTGATACCCGTGTTGAGCGAGCGTTCCTGCTTCAGGCTCTTGTCCATCGTGTAGTTGCGATACGAAGGCAGGTAGGCGGCGTTGTCGGCAACGGCGTTGGGCGAGCGGTAGCCCAATCCTACGCTCCCGCGCAGCGTCCACCACTCGAACGGTGCATAGCGCAGGTTCATACGCGGCGTAGTGAAGAAGCCGTAGCGCGTGGAGTAGTCCTCCCGCAAGCCCACAAGGAGCGTAACCTTGTCCTTGTAGGAATAGGTGTATTCTGCAAACATGCCCGAGGTTACCTCATTGGACAAGAAATCTTGGTTCTTGGTTCCTTGCTCTGGGCTCCCCGCAAAGATCCCTTCGTACTGCTCGTCGTAGCGGTCGTAGTTGACGGATATACCGGCAGAGAGTTTATGCTCATGGTTGTCGAACGGGTCTATCGACGGGTCTTCAAACGAGGTCTGGAAGATAGCGTTCAGGTAGGCATTGGTCTGGTTGGCATCCCACAGGCGCGAGCCGTAGCGGTTGGTTTGGCTGTGGTACGACGCCGCAGCAATCACGCCCACGGACATACCCGTCGCTTGGTCGAATACATACCCGTTCTTCATAAATCCGTCTATCCGCCGCGTGCGTAGGTCGATAGGGTAAGCCATTTGACTATTTGACAATTGACTATTTGACAATTGGGTATTGCTGTCCGATTGTAAGTTATCAAATTGTAAACTTGATAGTGTTCCGCCGAGGCGTTGGTCATAGAGCGCGCACACGAGCACCTGCCCCGTATAGTCCCCGCTCTTGATATACCAGCGGTTGAGCAGGTTCAGGTTGCGGTTGCGCGGCAGGTCGGTGAAGCCGTCGTGGTTATGGTCCATCTCCAACTCCATGTCCTTGGCATTCAGCAGGATACCTGTCGAGACTTTGTCGTTGATGTCCCAGCCGCCCGTGGCGTTTATCTCCGCCATCAGTTCGGTGTTCAGGTAGAGGTTCACAGCAATAGGGTCTTGCTTTTGCGGCTTGAGGAACTCCACATTTATCTGCCCTGCTATCGCCTCGTAGCCGTTGATGACCGAGGATGTGCCTTTGCTCACCTGTATAGCTTCCATCCACGCCCCCGGGATATACTCCATGCCGAACGACTGCGCCAGTCCTCGCACATTGGGCGTGTTCTCCGTCAGCAGTTGCACGTAGGTGCCGCTCAGTCCGAGCAGCCGAATCTGCTTCGCACCTGTGGCGGCGTCGGCATACGCCACATCCACCGACGCACTCGTCTCAAAACTCTCCGACAGGTTGCAGCACGCCGCCTTGCATAGTTCATCGCCCGTGAGTGTCTGCGTGTCGAAAGCCGCCGTCCGCGAACGCAGCACTGCCATCTTGCGCTCTGTGATGGTAACCTCGTCCAGCACTAAGTCCGACACAAGGACAATCGTTACCTGCTCCCCGCTGTGCACCTCCGTGGTGTCGTTATGATAACCCATGTAACTGGTAACCAGCAGGTTCGTACTGCCTACGGTCGGTAGCGAGAAAGCACCGTCTATGTCTGTAGCCACCCCAGTGCCTGTGCCTGCCCAATAGACATTCGCGCCTATAAGCAACTCGCCTTTATCGTCCATCACCACCCCGCTCACCGGCTTGGCACCATATGCCGCCGCCGGCAGCATGAAAGCAAAGAGAAATATCCATTTCGTTTTCATTATGAAGTATCTGATTATTATTGTACGTTTTTGTAGTTTGCTATCGTATCCTTCAGCAGTCGCACTGTCGGTACCAGAATCACCACGGAAATGATAATGCTCACTATCGGGTCAAGCACCGCCCAACCTGTGAAGTAAATAACCACGCCTGCTGCTACCACGCCCATAGACACCAGTGTATCGGTGGCTGCATGCAGAAACGCTGCGCGGATGTTCAGGTCTTGCTCCCCGCCGCGGGTAAGTGCCCATGCTGTCAAGCCGTTTATCGCAATCCCTATGCCCGCGGTGAGGATAATCGCGCTACTGTTCACCTCTTTTGGGTAGAGTATCTGCGCAACGCCGTCTGCCACTATTAGCCCAATGGTAAGCAAGAGAAGAAGCCCGTTTGCCAGCGTAACGCGCAGGGATACCCGTTGGCTGTTCGGATTGCCGCTTCGCGCAAGCAGGATTGCCACGAGCGACAGTACTAACCCCAGCACATCGCTCAGGTTATGTCCCGCATCCGAGAGCAGACCCGATGAATTGCTGAACCACCCCACAACGGCTTCCACCGCCACAAACAAGAGGTTCAGACCTATGCAGAGGCCGAGAATACCGACCGAAGAAGTATGTTGATGCCGATGTGCCATAGAGTATCGTTTTTCGATTTCGGGTGCAAAGGTACTGCTTTTTTTGTGCAACTCGGTTGCAAAAATCAAAATGCATATTAAAAAATCCCTTTACCGAGGAAGCAGGTGTCTCGCCTGCGGACGGGTTGGGACAAACCGATTGTACCGCAAAAGTCCGAAAATGGCTAAGAAAGGTGTCAAAATAGCAGTGAATACGCATTTTTATGTATTATTAACGTGAGTTCGATATAATTTTAGAAGAGACAAAGTTGCTTCGATTGCTCAAA
>CAMFEN010000168.1 GCA_945949375.1 uncultured Bacteroidales bacterium
TCCATCAAAAGCAGGCGAGGACGCCTGCGTACCCGGACATCGCTAAGGAGTTTAATGACTCTTTTTCTTGAAGGGCAGCGATTGCCACTTTTGCCTTAAATGAGGCATCAAATTTACGGTGTCTTCGCATAATCTTGAAGATTTTGCTGGCAAAGGTACTACTTTTTTTCGCTTTTGCAAGGTTGTCTGATTTTTCGGGAGGATTAATCTTCTTGTTCATCGGCAGTGAGTTGCTCGGGGTTGATGAGTTGCTTGTGTGTAAAGAGTGTGCAGAGGGCGACGATGAGTGAGCCGAAGAAGTCGAGTGTGAGGTCGGTCATGGTGTCGCGGAGCGCCTCATGTCCGGTGAGTGGGATGTCTTCGTCTGTAATAAGCGAGGACGTGGTTGTAGCCATAAACTGCTGGGTATTGGTTCCCATCAGGTCGTCGTAGGAATACTCGCATATCTCCCAGATAGTGCCCAGTGCCAAGGAGAATACGAGCAGGAAGAGGGCAAGGAAGAAGCGATTGTTGAAAACCGTCATGCTCTTGTCCGCCAGCAGTACATGCACCACCCACAAGCCGATGAATCCCAGCACGATACCGCTGAATAGGTGCAGGAGCGAGTCCCACCAAGAGTATTTGCCGTAGAAGTCTAAGCCATCGCCCAGCACGAAAGCCACAAAAGCAAACGCACCGACGGCGACCGTGAGCGCGAGCGGCACATTGATAAGAAAACGCTTGCGGAGGATGATGGGTGCCGCAAGGATAACGAGCATGCCGAGGTACTGCCCGCCGCAGAAGAGGATGGTCTTGAGCGTGGTGTCGGGTTGGCAGAGCAGATAGATAGTGTTCGCTACGGCTAACACACAGGTCAGCGCAATCAAGATGATGTAGGCGCGTTTGAGGCGAGAATGAGGGGAGGACATGGGGATTTGCTAATAGGTAATAGGTAATATGCTAAATTTGTCTTTTTTAAAACAAAGATTGTACCAATATGTTGTCTTGGATAAAATGCTATATTCTTTGCGAAAAAAAGCAAAAGGAATTATGCCGATTTGTCGTCTGAGCCCCCGTTGAGCAGAGAATCGTAATTGATTAGTAGGTGATTAAGCTGCCTATATCGAACAAAATGAAGAAAACATCCGATGCAAAAAAAGTGTGCCAAGCTCTTTTAACACACCCTCTTTTGCAAAAAATAGTAACCAACTTTTGCACATCTCAGAAAAAAGCATTATCTTTGCAGCCGAAGATTACCCCCGAGAATTCTCACTACGCTCGGTAATAAGTAATTACCTTTTTTCCCGAAAATAGTTTATGGATTTTCAGACTATTGTACATATCTCACCGTCAGCGTGGCAGATTGGTTATGAAGACCAAGTGTTGCTCTTGGGTTCTTGTTTTTCCGACAGCATGGCGGAGAAGATGGCGGCTTGCTATCTGCCTCATACATCGAATCCCTATGGCACACTCTATAATCCTCTGTCTATCGCGCAGGCGATGGACACGCAGACGGATGAGGAGTGGATAGTATCTGATAAGGGGCTATACCATAGCCTGTTGCGGCATGGTTCTTTCTCAGGGACGGATGAGAGGGAGGTTCGCAGAGCGGTGGCTGAGAGCCGCGAGCAGATGGCGCAGGCATTGACGCAAGCGACGGTGGTGATTATCACGTTTGGCACAGCGTGGGTGTATGAATACGAGGGGCGCGTGGTAGCCAACTGCCATAAGTTGCCGGCATCGGCATTCACACGCAGACGGCTGACCGTGAGCGAGATAGTAGCGGTATGGAAGCCTATATTGGAACGATACAAGGATAAGCATTTTATCTTCACCATCTCCCCCATCCGGCATATCAAAGACGGTCTGCACGAGAACCAACTATCGAAGGGTATTTTGCTGGCGGCGGTGGAGGAACTGATAAGACAGGACCCACCCCAACCCTCCAGGACCCCCTCCGACTCCCCCTACAGAGGGGGAGAGGAAAAGAATCTACCTTCGTCTATTGATACTAATCTTTCCCCCTCCCTTTGTAGAGAAGGTCGGGGAGGCGCCTCCCATTGGGGCATTGAGTACTTCCCTTCCTACGAGATAGTGCTGGATGAGTTGCGCGACTACCGTTTCTATGCGGAGGATATGGTGCACCCGTCGGCGCAGGCGGTGCAGTATGTGTGGGAGCGTTTTGTCAGCACCTACATGAGCCCGCAGACGCAGCAGCAAATGCAGACGCTGCACCGTTTCTATCAAAAGAAGCACCACCGTATCCTCCACCCCGACAGCGAAGAGAGCAAACGCTTCTTACAGCAACTGGCTGAAGAGGAAAAGCGACTTTTTTCTCGCTTCGCTCGGTAATAACTAATTCGCCCTTCGGGCTGTAATAAGTAATATCTCACTGTGCATATTACCTATTACTTATTACCTATTACTTATTACTTATTACTTATTACCTATTACTTATTACCTATTATGTCTCCTTACGAATTAGCATACGACTATGTGTTGCGCACCAACCGCTGTATCTTCCTGACGGGGAAGGCGGGTACGGGCAAGACCACGCTGCTTCGGCGCTTGCAGGCAGAATGTCCGAAGCAGACGGTGGTGGTAGCACCTACGGGGGTGGCAGCCATCAATGCCGAGGGGGTAACCATCCACTCGCTCTTCCAACTGCCGCCGCAACTCTTCCTGCCCACTACCGCCGCCCGCAAGCAGCTCTTCGCAGAGATGCAACTGAGGCAAGCCAAACTGCGACTGCTGCGCAACATGGAGTTGCTGGTGATAGACGAAGTGAGTATGGTCAGAGCCGACTTGCTGGACACTATCGATGCCGTCTTGCGTCATGTGCGCCACCGCCATAGCCTGCCTTTCGGAGGCGTGCAGGTGCTCTTCATCGGCGACCTCTACCAACTCTCGCCCGTCGCGCGCGAGCAGGAATGGCAGATGCTGCGCGAATACTACGACGGACCCTATTTCTTCCAAGCACGCGTCTTCCAAGAGGTGCTGCCCGTATATATCGAACTCGACCATGTCTATCGCCAGCACGACATACAGTTTATCGACCTGCTCAACGAAGTGCGCGACAACCGCCTCAGCCCACAGTCGCTGAAAATACTCAACAGCCGTTACCAACCCGATTGGCAGCCGCGCGAGGAGGAACCATTTCATATCACCCTCTCCACGCACAACCACAAGGTGGATGAACTGAACGCTGTGGAGTTTGACAAACTCACCGCGCCTGCGGAGGAGTATCACGCCACTATCAAAGGCACTTTCCCCGAGTCGATGTACCCGCTTGAGCCTATCTTGCGGCTGAAAGTCGGCGCGCGGGTGATGTTCACGCGCAACGACTCCTCGCCCGAGAAGCAGTACTACAACGGCAAGTTGGGGATTGTAACGGAATGCGATGAGGAGCATATCCTTGTGCAGAGCGACGAAGGCGAAGAGATAGCGGTGCATACCGAGACATGGGAGAATATCCGCTACACCACGGTGCCCAACTCCGACGAGGTGCAGTCGGAGATAGCAGGCACGTTCACGCATATCCCTTTGCGTCTCGCGTGGGCGGTTACCATCCACAAGGCGCAGGGGCTGACCTTCGAGCACGTGGTGATAGATGCAGCGGACGCTTTCGCCGCAGGGCAAGTGTATGTGGCGTTGTCGCGTTGCCGCTCGCTGGAGGGCATCGTCTTGCTAAGCCGAATCCCCGAGAGCGCGCTCTCCAACGCCCGTGAGGTCTTGCAGTTCACCGCCTCGCAACCGACGATAGAAACCGTCGCCGACGGGCTGCAGCACTCGCAGCAGGACTACCTCATGCTCCTGCTGTCTGACCTCTACCACTTCGGCGACCTGCTCTTCGCCCTTGAAGTGGTGCAGCGCGGGGTAGAGGGGACCAACTCGTTCAATTTAGAGGAGACGCGCGCATACCTCACGCGCTTGCACCAAGCCTTGCAGGCAGAG
>CAMFEN010000169.1 GCA_945949375.1 uncultured Bacteroidales bacterium
GTAAACCAAAACGGTCGTTTTAGTTTACACACTACGGGGGTAGCATATTGCTATTGGATTTCGGTGCAAAGATACTACATATTTTTTATATGTGCAAATTAAAGGATGTTTTTTCATAAAAAATTAACAAAATGGTGGGAGATGGAGGGGGATAGTTGGTGTGGGTGGTTATAGATGGTTATAATTGTTATTGTTGCTATAGTTGGGATGGGGATATTTGGCAGGTGGTGTGTTTGCTTTATTAGCAGTCGGGGGAGGGCGTCGTATATCGGAATGCCCTCTAAATCTCCCTTACAGAGAGACATATTTTTGCCCTTTCTTTTTGCCGTCCTTTTGCCGTGTCGTTTCCGTGTCGTTGTCGTGTCGTTTCCGTGTCGTTTCCGTAATTATCTCGAGATAGACAATGTGAGGTCTTGTGGGAGATGGTAGATAGCGCATGGGGTGCCGTTAAACAAATGCTTTTTGGGAGGGTAGAGAGTGGATGGCAGGAAAGAAGTAGGTGCGTCGGAGAACGTTAGAAGGAATGGTGGAAATGGGTGTTAGATTTGCACAAAAAGACTCTTGTATTCTAAAAAAATAGTTAGAATCTTGTGTATGTCAATTTTTTTATGTACCTTTGCGGCGTGTTTTGTGTAATGTCCTATATGAAGTTCTATTCTCTTCTTAATATATATGCGCTTGCGTGCTTGTGCTTTATGCTTTCGCCTGTTGTTGCTCATGCAGAGAAGGCAGAGAAGCCTTTCACAGTGGTGATTGACGCAGGGCACGGCGGGAAAGACGCAGGTGCAGTAGGGAGGATTGCGTATGAGAAGAATCTGAACCTTGATGTGGCGTTGCTGACAGGGCAACTCATCAAGGAAAACTTCCCTGAGGTCAATCTCGTTTATACACGCACGACGGATGTCTTTCTACCTTTGCAGAAACGCGCAGACATAGTGAATCAGCATAAAGCGGATTTGTTTATCTGCATTCATACTAACTCTGCGGAATCGAAAGCGGCGAAGGGGGTTGAGACGTTTATTCTGGGAATGGACAAGATGGAGCAGAACCTTGATGTGGCGATGCGGGAGAATGCCGTCATCAAGTTGGAGTCGGACTACCAGACGGCTTACCAAGGCTTCGACCCGAACTCTATTGATTCGTATATCATGTTTGAGCTGATGCAGAACTCGTATATGGATCAGTCGCTTCACTTTGCTACGCTTGTTCAGCGTCAGTTTGTAGAGAAGCTGCATCGCGAGGAGCGTGGTGTGCGTCAGGCGGCTTTCTGGGTACTGCTCAAGTCGGCTAGCCCGTCTATACTATTAGAGATGGGCTTTATCTCCAATCCGGAGGAGGAGAAATACCTCGCGTCGCAGAAGGGAAAGAATGAGATGGCGCAGTCGCTCTACAACGCTTTCGGCACCTTCTACCGCAAACAGAAAGCAGCAACGGTGCAGGGCTCGGAGGGGGCAGAAGCGTCGGAGAAATCGGAGTTATTGGAGAACCCTAAGAAGTTAGAAAACACTCCGCGGTATGCTATTCAGATATGCGCGTCGAAAGAGCCTCTGGCTAAGGACGACCCCAAATTGAAAGGCCTCGAGGCGCAATGCTTTAAGCAAAACAACTACTATAAATACTATTGTTATCCGTTTGTGAGCCGCGACTCGGTTGCCCTATATCTGCCCGAGGTGAAACGAGTAGTGCCCGACGCATGGATAATCAAACTGCCGTAAAACAAACAACATACAACTATGAAACTGAAATACGCAAGAGAAATCAAAGTGGGCATACTCGCCGTGGTGTGTATCTTTCTGCTTTTCTTTGGATTTAACTACCTGAAAGGAGTAAATATCTTCTCCTCTATCCATTCTTTCCACGGAGTCTATACCAATATTCACGGGCTGGAACTGCAAGCACCGGTGTATATCCGCGGCTACAAAGTCGGGCAGGTGGATAACATCGATTATGACTTTACGCGGGACTCCTCTTTCACAGTGGATATTTCCATCAAGCGTAATATCAACCTGCCTGAGGGTACGCGTATGGCGCTCGTCTCCGATGGTATCATGGGCGGTATGGCTATCGAACTTCTTCTACCTACGACCGAGGTGGCTTCGAAAGAGGACATCGCTTATCTCCCGACAGGCGCTACTATCCCCACGACGGTTGTCCCCGGGCTGCTTGACGGCTTGCAGGAGTCGGTGATACAGCCGCTTAGCAACACGCTCGCATCGCTGGACACGATCCTTGGACAATTAGAGACGCAGCTCGACAACAACCATATCGAGTCTATCCTTTCCAACGCCGATATCGCCGTGGCGGACTTGCAGACCTCTTCCCAGCAACTCAAGCAGGTGATGAGCCACCAAGTGCCCTCCGTTGTAACCAAACTTGACACTACCATGTCCGACCTGCAACAAGTGGTGACGGATGTGAAAGCTGCAAACATCAAGGCAACCGTGGCGCGTGTGGATACAGCGTTGGACAATGTCAATTACCTCATTGCCGATTTCCGCTCACCGAACGGCACCGTGGGTATGCTCCTCAACGACAAGGGACTTTACAACCATATCGACTCCGCTGTCGTCTCCGTGGACTCCCTCTTGGTTGACCTCAAGGCGAACCCCAAACGCTATGTTCATTTCTCGCTCTTTGGTGCAAGAGAAAAGAAAAAGAAATAAATCTTTTGCCCTTTTTCATTATCTCTCTAACTTGCACGATACAAGCGAGTTAGAGAGTTTTTTTACAGAAATGTGCAGAATTATTTGCAAGTCTCAAACTCGCTAATAATCAGTGTGTTAAATGTTGATAAAATACATAACTTGCTGATAATCAGAATACAATTTGTAACCTATTGAAAACCCGCTACTTACACATTTGCAAGAAAAAAGGCAAAAAAAGAGATTTTTTTTTATCGAAAAAAAGCAGTACCTTTGCATCCACTTTCGCGAAAAACGAGACTTGAAACAAGCAACGTGTAACTATATTTATAATGTCTGACCAACTTAGCATATTGTGGAAACAGTGTCTGAATATCCTTTCAGACAACCTCACACCCAGCGCCTTCCAAACATGGTTTGCGCCTGTGGTGCCGTTGCAGTATGCTGAAAACACCTTGGTCTTGCAGGTGAAGTCGCAGTTTATCGCGGAATATATAGAGGAGAACTACATCGAACTTTTGTCGGCGACTATCTTCCGCGTCTTCGGTCATGGCACGCAGTTGGAGTATCGTGTGCTTATCGACTCTACTTCCGGCGCAGGAAGTACCATCCCCTCCACAGGCGCCACTATCGAGTCGCTACGCAAAGAGCACACTCCTGAATCCAACTATCAGCCCGCTAAGCCTGCTAATGATTTCGACACCCAGCTGAATCAAGGCTATACCTTTGAGAACTTCATTGCCGGTGAGACCAATAAGTTGGCGCGCACTGCCGGCATGACGGCGGCTCGTCAGCCGGGATACACTGCTTTCAATCCGCTTTTTATCTACGGGGGTAGCGGAGTAGGGAAGACCCACCTCGCCAACGCCATCGGTAATCAAGCCTTGCTTGCGAATCCTCGCGCGCGTGTACTCTATGTATCTGCCAATACCTTTAAGTTGCAGTTCCAAGACGCGCGCAACACTAATCGCATACCCGATTTCCTGAATTTCTATCAGTCGGTAGATGTACTCATTGTGGATGATATTCAGTATTTCGCAGGTCTCAAAGGTACGCAAGACACCTTCTTCCATATCTTCAACTACCTGCAGCAAGCCCACAAGCAGTTGATATTTACCTCAGACCGTGCCCCTGTGGAGTTACGCGATATTGAAGACCGTCTGCTTACCCGCTTCAAGTGGGGACTCTCTGCGGAAATCACGCGCCCCGACTATGCGCTGCGCCGCGCTATCCTGCTCAGCAAAATGCACCGCGATGGTATCCAACTGAGCGACGAGGTGATTGAT
>CAMFEN010000170.1 GCA_945949375.1 uncultured Bacteroidales bacterium
TGCGGAGCCAGTGGGGATACGGGCTGTAAATGGCAATCTAGGGGAACAAGGGTGCTACGACCTGCAAGGCAGACCTTTGCAAGCGATACCGTCTCAACAGGTGTATATTGAGAACGGGAAAAGCAAGATGGTGAGGGAGTAGAAGAGGATAGGGATAGTAGGGATAGTAGAAATTCTAGGGATTCTAGAAGTTCTAGGGATTTTAGAGGTTCTATAGGTTCTAGGGGATTCTATGGTTTACCACATCAGGCACATGCATGGATAGCGTTTTCGTAGCGGGAGGGTATATCGTACTCCTAATTGCAAGCCTACGTAAAGCGGGTGCATACCCCCTTGGGTGAGCGAAGTGGTGGTTAGCGAGACATAGTCGGGAATGAAATAGTGCGGGTCTTGTCCTCCACTGACGGCGGTACTATTTTCGTGGAATCCTATTGTGTTTTCTCCTCCGGCAGGTGTTTTATTTGAAGACCAGAGGGCATACGCTACTTCTACGGCGATGGTGAGTTCTGTATTTTTTGCGACGGGTATTCCTACTCCTACTGCTCCGATGAGCGAGACTTGCTGTACGTCTGTCGGTAGTGTACCGGTAGGATGGAATCGTTTGGTGGTGTAGAATCCGTATTTCTCAATATCGTGGAGTGTCAGATTGCCGAAGGGGTAGTAGCCGGTGTGGGTTAGTTCTCCGTAGCCATCGTAGGAGGATTGAAAGCACATTGCATACTCTGCTCCAAGTCGGATCAGCACACGTGCTCTGCCAGCGGGTATTGCAGCTTGGAGCGTTAGGTTGGGGGCGAGGAATAGTTGCTGCTGTATTTCACGCCAGTTGTTGAGCCGGAGGTGGTGGTTGTAGCGTTCGCCGTCGGTGTCGGTTACTCCTTCCCACAGCATTGTTCCATTGAGCGACATACCGCCTCCATATCTTGTGAAAGTCGCGCCGATACCTATACCAAAATAGTTATTGAAGAAGTAGTTTACTCCAATGTTTGCTCTCATTCCCCACGAACCGGTAGCGTGTGCGTTGAGGAGGTCGGTGGATTGGGTTTTGTATCCGAGCGTGGAATAGCCTGCTCCGATGCCGAAGTCGAATGCCACTCCTTTTTGTTTTGGTGCGGCTGACAGACAGATGGTTTGCCCCATCAGGAGCAGGGTGATGAGGAGGATGCGGGCAGCTCTTATCTTATATGTACAGCGTTTCGTTGTCATTCTTTCCAGTATTTTTCAGCGGTTGTAGAATTATCCTCGAAGACGGAGACGATGATTTGCAGGTGTGTGCCTACGTTGTAGGTGCGCTGTGCGACGAGCTGTTTGGGTGCATCTCCCGGGTTGTGTTCAGCGGAGCGATCTAAGTCTTGAAAAGCGGCGGGGCATGTTTCTTCGCTACCGCCGTTGCGGGTTTGCATGACGCAATGGTAGTGCCCTGTTAGTCCGTTGGGGTCGTGGTAGAATTGTTCGGTGGCGCCGTCGATGGGTTGTCCGTTTTGGTACCATTGGTAAGCGGTGTAGAGGCTGTCGGTATTTCGCACAAAGATTACATCGCTCCATTTACCATACATCTCCACGCCTTGTCTTACGGTCAGTCGGTAGGTATATCTTATAAGGCAACCGCTGCTGTCTTTTTTTTCTCTGACGGAGTCGGCTGCAGCGGTGAAGAGGATATTATGCCACGTGTAAGGGAGTTCGTTGCTGCAAATGGTGAGTGACTCCACTATAGAGTCGGAGCAACAAATTTGGGGAGATATTTCAAAAGTATCTGTATGTAAGACAGTTTGAGCCACACTCGTAGTTGCTTGAAAAATAATATCATCCAAACAAAAATCATTGCCTTCCGAACTATTAACCAAATCCTTTACGGCTATGGCAACCTCGTTTGATGTTACAGGGGCTGTCCATACCACTGTTTGCTGCACCCAACCTTTGTTTTTCGCCTTCTTGATATCATAGATCGTACCGATATTATCGCTCTTAGTGTTGTTTTGCGCATCCTTATATTCTATGTAAAACTGCAGGCGTGCCGTCGGGTTATCATTGTTATTAGGATTAGCAACCCAATAGGAAAAGACATATTCTTTCCCTTGTTCTATCTTTAGGTCAGGATTATTATCCGTAGTGGAGGCTTTCCATGCAAAACCATTTGTGCTGGCATCGAAGAGGGCAAACCACTTACCTCCGTGGGGGGTGATAGGCAAGAAGCCGTTATAGTAGTACTGGGCATTATGGGACATCGTATATCGGTTCTCATAATCCGAAGGCTGTGCCACAGCCCACCCTGCAAAACGATAACTAGATGTGAAATAGGGAGGATTTATATTGGTATTACCATCCGTTGCACCATTTGTATCTTCAAAATCGCCATTCTTCATAAGATTCTGAGAAGTGGTGCGCTGTGGTGAAACGATTTCGCAGATATACAGCGCGTCAGCATCCGCAGTAACCGTGATTTGACTACCAAACTCACTCAAAGCTTTAAACGGGTTGAACTTTTCCCCATTGTATTCGACCAAGTACCAATGGTATTCGACATCTGAATTCCCCCCTGCATAGGTTGTAATTAGGTCAACTTCATCATCTTGACAGGGTGTTAATACTTTTTTTTGCACACTGGCTAGTACATTCCCTACACACAGCCATATTATGAAGAAACCGAACAGATGGCGAAACTGCACTATTCTTTTTGCGTACATATTGTTATCGGATTACTAATTGTTTTTCTATATCGCATGTACCATCTGAATAGGTGATAACCACTACCCGTACTTCGGGTGTTAATGCGTATGCCCGGCGCGCCACCTCTTGTTTTTGAGGCTGATATGGATAGATTTCATTGGATGGCTGTGCGTTTGCCACCGTGGTATGGCATAGTTCTACCTCCGAGTCAGTTCCGGCATTCACAATACAATAATACTCGTCCGTATTGTTCACCTCCCCGGGAATACGATAATACTGCTCTGTGGCTCCTGCTATCGTTTTGCCATTCACATACCATTGGAAAGTTGTATATAGGCTATCGCTGTTATCCACAAACAAGAAATCATCCCACTTGCGGAAAATACCCGCATTCACTTTCACAATAAACGAGTCCGTGAAAAGCACCGTAGAGGAAGAGTAAGACAGCGTTTGGAACATAATGTCGTCCAAACAAAAATCATTGCCTTCCGTACTATTCTGACTGTCTCTCACGCCGATAACGACATTATTGGACGTAGCCGGTGCCGTAAAACAAACTTCCTGCTTGACCCACTGGTTTTTGGCATTTTTGGTGTCAAACGGCTCACCGAGAGGAATTTCTTTATTTACCCCATTCTCTTCGTATTGTACAAAGAATTGTAATTGGGCAGCATAGTTATCATAGGATTTATTAGGCTCTGCCACCCAATAGGAAAAGATATATACAGAATCCTTTATCAGTTTCAGATTGGGATTGTTAGCAGAGGTTGACTTCCACGCAAAGCCGGATACTCCTGCATCAAACAAGGCATAGTAACTGCCGCCATGAGGCGACAAGTTGCAGAAATACCCCGACAAATACTTCTGCGCATTGCTGGTAATCACATAATAGTTCGGCCATGCCCATTGTTGCACATCCCATCCTGCAAATGTATAATCCGATCCAAAAGTAGTCGGTTTGGGTGTCCTGCTGCCCAATGTGCCTTCTATGGTTTCAAAATCACCATTTTGCATCAGATTGTTTTCTGCAATAATACTAGTATTGGAGGCGACTACTTTGTAATCATACACCCCGAATCGGTTTTTATCAATGGTGATGGATTGTGTGGTAGCTCCGTTCACCTCCGGGTCAGTGGAATACCAATGATATAACTCTGCACCCGTATATGAAGAGGTCAAAGTAAGGGACTCATTAACACAAATTACTATGGTATAGCAGATCGGAAGAGCGCCGTGTA
>CAMFEN010000171.1 GCA_945949375.1 uncultured Bacteroidales bacterium
GCGACCACCGAGATCTACACTCTTTCCCTACACGACGCTCTTCCGATCTCGTTGACATCCGCAGGGCGGAGCACCAGCATAGAGGGCTTGCCGCTGTGGTTATGTAGCTTCTCCATGAGGCGTATCTGTACCTCTTGCTCCACAGGCTCATGCGTAGGACCATCCTCGCCTACGCGGAAAGCATCGTGGCTCCATACGAACTTGATAGGAATCTCCATGAGTGCCGCCATACGCACAGCTGGTTTCATGTAATCGCTGAACACAAAGAAAGTACCACAAGCAGGGATGATACCGCCGTGTAATGCCATACCCATACATACACACACCATCGTCAACTCGCTCACGCCGGCTTGCAGAAAGCTGCCGGAGAAATCGCCCTTGGCAAGGGCTTTGCTCTTCTTCAAGAAGCCGTCAGTCTTATCAGAGTTGCTCAGGTCGGCAGAGGAGACAACCATATTACCCACATTCTCTGCGAAATAGCCTAACACAGTAGCCGATGCGTTGCGCGTAGCGGCATTCGGCTTCTGCTGAATCATGCTCCAATCGATACAAGGCATCTCGCCCGACATATAGGCTTCGTACTCGTTGGCGAGCGTGGGGTGCGCCTGCTTCCATTCGTAGTAAGCCACATAGCGTGTGTTTGCCATCGCCTTCAACTCCTCTGCACGTGCCTTATACATCGCTTCCACCTCGGGGAAGACAACGAACGGATTGGCTGCGTCGCCGCCTAAATGTGTTACAGTAGCCGCAAAGTCTGCGCCCGACTTGCTCAGTGGCTGACCGTGTGTGGAGCATTTGCCCTCGAAGTTCGCACCTTCTGCGGTCAGGCAGCCTTTGCCCATCGTGGTGTGCCCGATGATAAGCGATGGGCGCTCAGTCTCGGCTTTGGCATTGCGCAATGCCTCACGGATGGCATCGGGGTCGTTGCCTGCTATCTCCTGTACATACCAATTCCAAGCACGGTATTTGGCAGCCACATCCTCCGACGAGACGGCATCGCAGTCGGTAGAGAGTTGCACATTGTTCGAGTCGTAGAACATAATGAGATTATCCAGTCCCAAGTGCCCTGCTATGCGCCCCGCGCCTTGCGAAATCTCATCTTAAATACCGCCATCGTAGATAAAAGCATAAATCGTAGGATTATGCACCTCGCCGAAACGGGCATTAAACCACTTCGCAGCAATCGCAGCACCCACGGCAAAGGTATGTCCCTGTCCCAACGGACCGCTCGTATTCTCTATTCCACGGGCAATATTGCGCTCAGGATGCCCGGGGGTTACACTACCCCATTGACGGAACTGCTGCAAGTCCTCTAACGAGAAGAGCCCTGCCAAACAGAGTTGCGAATAGAGCATCGGCGACATGTGTCCCGGGTCAAGGAAGAAACGGTCGCGTGCCTCCCACGCAGGGTTCTCAGGGTCATACTCCAAGAACTCAGAGTACAACACATTCACGAAGTCTGCACCGCCCATAGCACCACCCGGATGCCCGCTTTTCGCTTTCTCTACCATTGCCGCAGCCAAAATACGAATGTTATCCGCTGCACGATTCATTAAGTCTGTTGTATGCATAATTGTTGTGATTTGTTTTCTTTGTTTTAAGTTTTCTATAAATTATAGTTTTTCTAGAAATTCTAGGTTTTCTATATTTATTTTTGGATTTTTCTTAGAAGAAGCCTCCAATGTAGTAACTGATTCCCCAATTGGTGTCGTCTCTGTAGCCGAAGCCCGGCACATAGCAGGGTAGCACTCCGCCCTCTTTCGCTTTCCGAGTAAAGAGCACCTTAAATCGCAGGTACCATCCCATCTGTAAGCCTTTCCATACCTGCACTTGGCAGCCTGCCACCACTTCGCCCCAACAATCAGCGCCAAACTGTTGCCGAAAATCCATCGTCTGCGTACCCCAATAGTTGTTGTTGAGCGGCACATCAATGAGGTCGTATTGCTGCAGTGCTGTTCCCACGCGCAAGCCCACCAACATCACGTTCTCGCTCCTTGCATGCTTCTTGCTTACATTCATGTCCAGCCCCACGCGGGCAAACCCGCCTAATCCCTTGTGCTTCCCACCGTCTGCTGCCGTCTCTGCCTGCGCATAGCCTAACTCCAGTGTGGGGAAGAAACGCTGCTTCAACCGCCAGTTCATGGCTATCTCGTAGTTTTGTATCGTGCCCTTCGACCGCGCGGGCTCCAAGACGGAGTTAAAGAGGTCCACCTTCAAGCTCATGCCGTTGTAGATGGTATCTTTTGAGGCGGTAGCCTGTTGCATGGTGGTGTCTTGCTGCGCTACCACTGCCGACGATTTCAGTCTCTTCGCTGCTTTATTATCCTCCCCATACACCTCACTTACCCCTGCCACCCAAAGCAGAAGCAACAAACTGAGGTATATGAAAGTTTCAGGTTTCAAGTTTCAAGTAATACTGCCTTCTTAATTCATCATTCTTAATTCCCTTGAAGGTATAGGAGGATATTCTCTTCCGTGGTGCCGCTGACGATGGTGTTCAGTACCTCCACCGAGTCGATAAACACCCCGCCGAAAAGCACGGTGTCAATCGTATGATAGACCATACAGCCGCAGGCGTTGGAGATAAACTGCCGGTCGTTGGTGTGGTGAATCGTGATGAAATCGAGTTGCTCGTGCCAAAGAATTTGGTAGGTTGTTACCGCGGTATCCACCCGCAGCGGCAGCCACAACTTGCTTTGATTTTTCACCTCGATGTAGGGCACGGTATCGCACTCAATGCCCCATATTTGCACGCTATCCCATTGGCTCATAAGGCTTTCCACGCCGGCAGTATCTATGCTTGTCCACTGCACCGTCATGCCCATCGCCGCCTCCAAATCCTGTCTGCATACCGTGTCCGGTCGGCAACTCCATGTCGACAATCCCGTCAATAACACAAGCCCATATTTGAAATACCGTAATCTCATTACAATAGTTTTCTTGCCTCTTCCTTTAAGGCTGATAAGGCAATGCCGTTGGGTGTTTCGCCGTTGGTGTTGTAGGCTGTGATGAGTGCCTTGGCATAGTCCAATGAGGTCGCCTCCTTAGGCAGGTTTGGTGCCATGGTGGTAACGAAAGCACCCATCTCATCGCGGGCATGGATAATCTTGTCCCTCACGTAGATTTGCTGGCTAAGGTTGTGGTCGTACTCTTGCCGAATGGTGCGCAAGAGGCGTTGCTGCAATTCCAATACGGTTAACTCCTGCAAAGGCATATCCATCAGCATGTGCGCGGGTGTGGTGCGCTCCAGCAACAATGACAGCCGTTCGTAGGCACGCATACGAATCGGCGAAATTTCCTTCTGTGCCGCGCGTTTCATTTCCCACAAGCGTTTCTGCTCCTCGGCTTTGTAGAACTTGTGCATAACAAGCCATGTCGCCGCCAACACTACCAACGCAGGAATCGTATATCCTATAACCTCGGTCATAATACTAAGTATCAGGTATCAAGTTTCAGGTTTCAAGTAATCGCGTGCAAAGTTACAACTTTTTTGGCAGATATGCAAGCAAAACCTTATTTTCTCCTTATTTTTCTTAAAAGAGTGGCTGCCTATTGTTTGTCGTCTTCTGAAACACAAAGACCGACTGTCTTGAAGATAGTCGGTCTTTGTGTTGCTTTCTTTGCGTTATCGAATCATATCCGCGCCGAAGTAGGGTTGGAGGGCGGCGGGTATGCGGATGCCTTCTTCCGTTTGGTTGTTCTCCAGAAGGGCGGCGACGATACGCGGTAGGGCGAGTGCAGAGCCGTTGAGCGTATGGCAGAGCGTTACTTTCTTGTCCTCTGCGCGGCGGTAGCGGCAGTGCAGGCGGTTCGCCTGATCGGTGTCGAAGTTAGAGGTGGAAGACACTTCGAG